>NZ_JAOPHO010000093.1:0-11697 GCF_033141925.1 Peribacillus sp. CSMR9 | reverse complement strand
GAACCGCCGTATACCGAACGGTACGTACGGTGGTGTGAGAGGTCGGAGGCTAGGCGCCTCCTCCTACTCGATTTTTGTAATAATTAAAGTTTACTAGTGTAGTGACTTTTTAATTCCCTGGTTATTGAAGATGAATTCTCCTCAAAATGAACAAATGGTGGCTTATCTTAAGTGAAAAGCGAAAATATTCAATGAAAATTAATGAGAAATTTATTTTTAAATCATATCCTTTCAATATAACTTGAAAGGAGAATACTATGAAAAGATTATTTAAAGTATTAAAGAATATATTTTTTATATTCATTGCCGTTATGGCTCCAAAGGTTATTTGATAACATTTTTCAAAACGCATTAAAGCACTCGAAGGCTGACAAACTTGAGATAACCATTGAAAAAAATGTGGTGATTATCAGGGATAATGGGATTGGTTTTGTTATCGATAGTAAAAGTAGGGGGCTTGGTTTAAAAATAATTGAGGACATAGCAAGGATCCTGCAAATAAAATATAATTTACAATCAAATGAAAGAGGAACTTTATTTTGTTTTACAGTCGAAAAAACGATTTAAATCTCACTTAGCTCGTTATTTTGCGGCGTGATGCAGGATTATTTCATGCTGGGCTTTTTATCAAGTTTCCGTAAATATTATTCTTTTCAGATAGTTTACCGAATGCAACATAGTTATCTAGCACTTACTTATATAAAACGATACAAAAAGGTTGCTATAGACCCACCCATTTTTAAGTTGATATTATATTCATGTACTTAATTGTGGGGGGAAGTTGAATGGAAGAACAAAAATATAATGACCTCAAATTAGGCGAACGTGGTGCAATCATTAGTATCATTGCTTATATTTGTCTATCAATCATGAAATTGGCTATAGGATACATAAGTGACTCAGCTGCATTAAAGGCGGATGGCTTGAACAACACCACTGATATTATCGCCTCGATTGCTGTACTGATCGGATTAAGGCTGGCTCAAAGACCCCCCGATAAAGATCATGGTTATGGCCATTGGAAAAGTGAAACGATTGCTTCGATGGTTGCTTCATTTATTATGTTTGCTGTTGGTGTACAAGTTTTAATAGATGCAGTTGCTTCCATGCTTAAAGGTGGAAAAGAATCACCTGACATTATGGCAGGGTATGTAGGCGTTTTATCAGCAATAGCTATGTATTTTGTATATCGGTATAATAAAAAACTTGCTATTAAGATTAACAGTAAAGCCGTTCTGGCAGCTTCAAAAGATAATATTTCCGATGCTTGGGTAAGTATCGGAACAGCTATAGGGATTTTCGGCTCCCAATTAAAAATGCCTTGGCTGGATTCCCTAACTGCCATCATTGTTGGACTATTAATATGCAAAACAGCCTGGGATATATTCATTCAAGCCTCCCATGAACTTTCTGACGGATTTGATGAAAATAAAATTCAACTTTATAAGGATGTAATTACAAATCTGAATGGAGTCAAGGGGATAAAAGAAATCAAAGGGAGGAATTACGGGAATAATGAAGTGATTGATGTTGTGATCCTTGTCAATTCTACGTTGGATATTAAAGAAGCTCATGATATTGCGACCCATGTAGAAAAAGTGATGATGAGGAATCATGGAGTATACGATGTTCATGTCCATGTAGAACCTAATTAATGAACTCTTTTTTTTTTGATCATTAAGAAAAACGGGTATATATTAGCTTTACAAACATATAATAATGTGCAATCATTAATTTATTACATTGGAAGGAAAAGGTACCTTATACAATGAAGCAGTAATCTTATCTAATAAACAGTAAATCTAAATCTATTTCAATGGGTGTAAACGGTTAGGTATGTTCAATGCAAGTGTGCGTCACTTTGTGTGCTTACCGATTTTATTGGTGAGTTCTAAGTGAGCGTCAATTTTTCATTTGAACAAGAATCTTTTTAGATACCCATGTGAGATTTTTAATGATTATGTTTAGAGATGGGATTCGTCTGTTCGTTTATAGGTACTAATTCATATACAAATACTTTTTCTGGTATCGAAATCAGGAGAGGTATATTTGGTTTATGTATATTAATTTAGTAACAGGCGATCTCTCTCTAGAAAAAATAGAGGGGGATTTTTCATGTTATTTTTAAAGGCGAATGATTTAAAGAAAAGCTACGGGAACCGTGAAGTTATTTCCGTTGAATCACTTCATCTATACAGTCATGACCGTGTTGGTTTAGTTGGTAGAAATGGAGAAGGCAAAACGACTCTGCTTTCTATATTAGCAGGCGTTAATGAACCAGATTCCGGTCATATAGAAAGCTATGGAACAGTCAGCTATATCCCACAGATAGAGGAAAATGAACAAGAAATAAGCGGAGTATTAACGAGTATATGGAAACTGCCAGATGAGGATCAAGAAATGATAAGCGGCGGCGAACGAACTCGAAGAAAAATCGCCGCTGCCCTGACCTCCAATGCGGATGTATTGATTGCGGATGAACCTACTAGCCATTTAGATGTATTCGGAATTGAACAATTGGAAAAGGATTTAAAGTCTTTTAATGGCGCTATATTGCTTACTTCACATGATAAGGCATTCTTAAATCATCTTTGTACAACAATATGGGAAGTTGAGCAAGGCAAGGTTACTGTATATGAAGGGAATTACGAAGCGTATACAAAGCAGAAGCAAGCAAAAACAGAAAAAGAAAAGAAGGAATTTGAAGAGTATACTCGCGAAAAGAATAGATTGAAACAGGCTGCACAAAACCTGCAAGGCAAATCTGATTCGATTAGGAAAGCCCCTAAACGAATGGGCAATTCAGAGGCAAGGCTGCATAAACGCAGCGCTGGGAAACAAAAAGCGAAACTGAACCGTTCTGCTGAAGCGATTGAAACTCGGATCGATAAGTTAGCCAAAAAAGAAAAACCAAGGGAAGATCCTCCTATCATTTTTGATATTTCGGAATTTCCATCACTGCATAGCAAAAGGGTCATTCGATTTAATGGCTGTTCCCTGAAGGTCGGTTCTAGAATGCTGAAACAACATATTTATGGCGATGTTCCCCTGGCATGCAGACTCGCCATCAATGGTCAAAATGGTTCAGGAAAATCGACATTACTGAAAAAGATAGTGAAACGTCACACAGATATATATGTCGCGAAGCCGGCAAAGATAGGATTTTTTGCACAACAACAAGAAAATTTGAATGAAAGTAAAACGGTACTTGAAAATATTTTGGAGGATAGTCCCTACAATCAAGCCTTCATTCGTACATTATTATCACGATTGGCTTTTAAAGAAAATGACGTTCACAAACAAGTATCACTCTTAAGCGGTGGGGAAAGAGTCAGGGCCTCGCTAGCAAAAGTTTTTTTGGGAAACTATAATGTATTGGTTTTGGATGAACCTACAAATTACCTGGATATAAATACGAAAGAGGCTTTAATCGAAGTGTTAAAAGCATATCCAGGAACAATCGTTTTTGTGACTCATGATCGTTCATTGATCCAATCACTTGCAACGCATGTACTTTCATTCGAGGATGAATCTCCGAGAGTAAGAACTGTCAACCAGGAAACAACAAAATTGGATAAGGGCATGGATGGCCATCAAGTTAAACAGGATGAACTTCTTATGATTGAAGTGCAAATCATCGATACACTTGGGAAACTGTCAAGTGTTGTGAAGGAAGAGGAAAAGGAGGAATTGGATAGGGAATATCTTCAACTCTTGAACAAGAAAAAGGAACTTGAAGATTAAGTGCAACCCATAAAAGGCCCTTCTCAATCGAGAGGGGCCATTTGATTGATAAAGAGCGGTAGAGTAAGAGGAGGTAAAGAAGGTGGTTAATCAGAACATCCTATGAATCTATTCCGTTTAAACAAAATTGAATTTTCATTAAAATCGAGTAGTAATTAATGTGACGAAAACGAAAGAGGATCTCTCTGAATTATCATTTCAATTAATTCTCCATAGCGGGAATGCCCGCAGGTGTGCAATGGAAGCCATCGCCTTGCAAAAATAAGGTAAATCAAGCGATGCCCAGGATAAATTAAAGGAAGCGGAACATGAGTTTTGTTGCGGCACATAAAATCCAAACCGCATTGATTCAACAAGAAGTGAATGATGAGAAATTCGATATCCCAATGCTCCTGATCCATGCTCAAGATCACTTGATGACTCGACAACAAAAGATTTAGCAATAGAAATCGTGGAATTACACGAGAAAACACAAAAGAACTAATGAAGTGATTCATGCTGAAAGAGGGTTTAAAAGGTTGCTGCGGCAGCTTTTTCTTATGTTCATAACGGGTGAAATTGCACGACATGATTTCTTTTGTTAAGGTTCATGTACCTAAACAAAAGAAATAAGGCATAAAAGGGTCACTCAAGATTAGGATTATCTGAAATTTTAAATTATACTAATGTTCAAGGCAGCAGCAATTGATTCTGTCACAGATTAACGAAGGATAGTCATGATAGCAAGCATTACCAAACAATTTTTGCCCAATCATGATATAAAAGGGGAGAAACAACATGCAAAGAGTCAATCTAACTGAAGATCTAAGTCTTTCACGCATTGTTCACGGTATGTGGAGATTGGCAGATTGGAAATTTTCCACCGAAGAAATCCTATCTTTTATTGAACATGGAATGGATCGGGGGGTCACTACATATGATCACGCTGATATATATGGTAGCTACACATGTGAGGAGATTTTTGGGAACGCCCTTTCATTAAAGCCATCTTTACGCGAAAAAATGGAGATCGTTACGAAATGTGGCATAGTCATACAATCAGAAAACCGCCCTTCTCATAAAAGTCACCATTATAACACTAATAAAACTCACATTATAAAGTCTGTTGAACAATCCCTTATGAATCTTAAAACGGATTATATTGATTTATTACTTATCCATCGTCCTGATCCCCTGATGGACCCGTCGGAAACGGCTGAGGCGTTTAATCAATTAAAAGAATCAGGAAAGGTCCGTAACTTTGGGGTATCGAACTTCAAAAAACCGCAATGGGATATGCTTCAAGCGTACCTTGAATATCCTCTAGTAACAAATCAACTGGAACTTTCTGCATACAATCTTGAAAACTTCGAAGACGGAACCATTAACTTTTGTCAGGAAATGGGCGTGGCTCCTATGGCATGGTCACCACTTGCAGGAGGAAGCATCTTTGAGGAATCAAACGAAAAGGCTGTCCGCTTAAGAAAAACGTTAGAAATCGTAAAAGAAGAAATCAGTGCTAATGGAATAGATGAGGTTATGTATGCATGGCTGTTGAGGCATCCTGCAAAAATCATTCCGATCGTTGGTTCCGGTAAGAAAGAACGACTGGATAGCGCCATTGATTCACTAAATCTAAGCATGAAAAAAGAACAATGGTTTAACATTTTAACTAGCTCGATGGGGCATGATATCCCGTAATGCATTTGTACCCTTGAACAAGAATCCTTCCCCAGAAGCAATGGGACACCCGGATGGGGGGTCCCATTCTTAAATTGCAATAATAACAACTGGAATCATCTCTCCATTTAAATTGGGAATCGTTTATACCAATCTTCTAATGACATCTCTCCAAAACTTCCCTCAAAGTCCAACCTTAATGGAGCAATCAATTCAAGTACATTTCCGTCTGGATCATCAAAATAAATGGCCGCATGGGCTTGCGGGTTATTATCGAGAACCAAAGGCTGCTGTCCTTCAGTAAAATTAAAGAAAGGCCGAATGTCAATTTCTCTATTTTTCAGCCAATCTTTCGCCGATGGCATGTCACCTATATCAATTTGTAATGCCACATGACGGATGGAAGGATGATAGGGAATTTCCACTTGGTTCGTTTTCCAAAGACCAAGCCAACTTTTCCCTTTCTCAAGCCAGAAGAAAACGACCCTCTCGCTTTGATAGGCAAGTTCTAAATCAAGTTTGCGGTAAAAATCAATCGACCTTTGCATATCTGATACTGGTAAATGCGCTTCATAGAGACCTTTGATCATCTTGAACTCCTCTCAGAAAAAACGTTTTGTCAGTGATTTAGAAACTTTAAATGTGAAACTAAAAGCTGGTCATTCGAAATTAAAACCGGATAAATTCCACGGAAACGTAATACAACATGATTCTCCATTCCCTATTAATAAGATACTATAAATAACAAATATGGGCGATGTTAGTTTGTCGTAAGGTGACATTTCCGAAATTTGATGATGAAACAGGCTTAAACTTAGATGCAGGATTTTGGTGAATATTTGTAGTTACTAATACGATTCTACCGTTATAATAAAAATAAAATTTCATTTTCGAGGTGAAGCAACATGAAAATCGGTGTAATAGGCTCAAAGTATTTTTTGGAATCCTTATCTGTCCACTTTCCTTTGTTTCCTGAGGTACAATTCATTTCCTTTCAATATGATCTGCCGGAAGAAACCAGTCTATTAATAGAAGATGCCGGTAAACAAACCGATCTAGTATTGTTTTCAGGTTCCATCCCTTTTTATTATGGATACGAACAAGTTAAAAGAAATTTAATAGAAGCTATATATGTCCCTTTTGATGAATTGACAGTTGCGCTTTCGTTGTTATCTATTTCTCATACGGAAAAGGTTACTATAAATGAAATCTCAATCGATTTACCGGATAAAAACCTGTTAATGAAGGTATTGGAAGAATCGGAAGTCGTAGTAAAATCCCTTTATGTGAAGGATTACCCGTGGGTTTACAAAAGGGAAGAAGGCACCCAGACACTAAATATTGCCGAATTCGTTCAATTCCATAGCAACAGGCATAAAGAAGGAAAAACCCATTTCGCACTAACGAGCATTCATGCTGTTTATCAGGAACTTCAAAGGCTATCCATTCCTTCCAGATTTATGGTTCAGCCCAAACATACCTTAATAGAAAGTCTTACAGGAGCTATATCTTTGTTGAAACTGAGGAAAACGGAAGAATCACAGATTGCTGTCATTTCCATTCAAGATTATCAACAAAAGCTTAATGAAAGTGATCTATTTTTAAATTTTTTACAGAAATTGAGTAAGAGATTACAGGCTCGCGTTTCTCTTGAATACTTTAATCCACATTTGATTTATACTACACGCGGAGCATTGCAGGCGTTTGAATCAGATATTTATGATGAAATCATCGGACAAATGGAACAGGAATTTAAAACCCTCTTCCAAATTGGCATTGGATATGGATATACGATTCAAGAGGCGGAAAAACATTCGGCACAAGCATTATTTTTTACCGATAAATTCCTAAAAAGAAAAACGGTAGCATGCTTGGTGGATGAAGATCAAAAACTTCAGGGACCATTATTTGAAGGGAATCACCAAGTGGAATTGAAAAATGAAGATGAAACCATTCAAATACTGGCCAGGGAACTAAAAATGAGTGCGAAAAATATAAAATTGATTCATCGGTTTATTTCGATAAATCATTTTCGGGCTTTTTCAGCAGCAGAGCTAGAGGAATACATGAGTTGTACCAGACGATCGGCAGAAAGATTCGTTAAAAGACTTACTGAAGGCGGCTGTCTCAGCAAAATTGGAGAGGAACATCCATATGGGCAAGGAAGACCTCGGAACTTATATGTACCAGCGGAGAAATTCAAGAAACTTACCGAAAATTAAATTTTCAGACTTTACAGGAAAAGGAGATTGGTATATATTGTTTTTATTAACGACATATAGCGACAGTGAAAGGGGAGGTTTGTTTTGCTTATTGAACGTTGTGAAATTCATGCCACACATTTGCCATTAAAAGAGCCATTTGTCATTTCCTATGAAACATACAAGCATATGCCCTCTGTTATCGTAAAATTAATAGCCGATAACGGGCTGGTGGGATATGGGGAGGCAGTGCCTGATGAACATGTAACTGGGGAATCGTTTTATTCGACATTCGAAGTACTAAAGCATGTCCTGTTACCTGCTGTAAAGCAGGTAAACCCATTTAATATGGAAATGATTCACGATATCATGAATTCCGCCATCAGCGGAAATCCCTCGGCAAAAGCGGCCATTGATATAGCTTGCTATGACCTGATGGGGAAATACACCAAATTGCCGATTTATGATTTATTAGGTGGGAAGTTCCATGAATCCCTCTCTTTCGCTAAGGTTTTAAGTATAGACGAACCGGGCATGATGGCTGAAAAAGCACAGGAAGCTGTCGACCAAGGTTATAGTTCTTTAAAGCTTAAGGTTGGCTGGGATATTGAATCAGATGTAGATCGGATTGCTGCGGTTCGACAAAAAGTCGGGAAGAAGGTTCCAATTCGGGTTGATGCGAATCAAGGATGGGGCACCTATGCCAATGCACTTCAGGCAGTGAAGGCTCTGGAACCATTTAACCTTTCATGGTTGGAACAGCCGATTAGAATGGGGGATATTGACGGTCTTGCTGAGCTTAAGGAAAAAACGACGATACCACTAATGGCAGATGAAAGCATCCATAACGGAACCCATCTGCAGGAAATCATTAAAAAGAAAGCTGTAGATAAAATCAATATTAAACTAATGAAATGCGGCGGAATCTATCAGGCTATCCAATTGGCAAAGACAGCAGAGGTCGCAGGAATCAGCTGCCAAATCGGATCAATGGTAGAATCCTCGATCGGGTCTGCAGCAGGGTACCATACAGCCATTTCACGAAAAAACATTACCAGCACTGAATTGACTGGTCCGCTGCTATTCAGTCTCGATATTGGGAATCTTGATTATGAAATACCGTATGTCCATCTTACAAGGGAACCTGGGCTTGGAATCGTAATTAACGAGGAGGTTCTTGAGCAATTAACCATAAAAAAAGAGCTGGTTTAATTATAAGATTTACAGGATGAGGTGAATGGATGGAAACCGAAAAAAATATTGTGCCGGTCAAGAAAAAAGCTTGGTTAAAAGTACCGCATACATACACACTTATCTTCATCATAATCATCTTGGCAGGACTTGCTTCATATGTGATTCCGGCCGGTGAATTCGACCGGGTTAAGGATGAAGAATCGGGGAGAATGCTTGTAGTTGATGGAAGCTATCATGCTATTGAACAAGACCCTGTTAGCTTTTTTGACCTTTTCACCTCCATTCCATTGGGATTGGAAAAGGGAGCCCAAATTATTTTTTATATTTTTCTTGTAAGTGGTGTATTTGCAATCATACGAACTACCGGGGCCATTGAAGCAGGGGTATACAAAGGGGTCCGATCTCTTGCGGGGAGGGAAAAGCTTTTAATTCCTTTGAGTATGCTGCTTTTTTCCATTGGCGGTTTTAGCATGGGGATGGCAGAAGAGACCATTATCTTTGTACCGATCGGTATCGCTATAGCAAGGGCAATGGGCTTTGATGCAGTTACTGGAACGGCCATGATTACACTTGGTGCAGCCAGTGGGTTTTTCGGGGGCATGCTCAATCCATTTACGGTAGGGGTGGCGCAATCACTGGCTGAAGTACCTTTATTCTCTGGAATCGGTTTTCGATTCGTTATTTATATTTTTGTACTGTCATTTGCCATTTGGTATGTTAGCCGGTATGCGAATAAGGTTAAGCGAAATCCTGAAAATAGTGTAATCTATGATATTGAACTAAAAGAAAAACAAACGGCTGGTTTGGTCGATTTCCCCGAATTGACGGGCCGACACAAGCTGGTCTTCATAGCGATGACCTTTGGGCTGGCTTTTAACATTTATGGTGTGTTCAAATGGGATTGGTTTTTAACCGAGCTTACCGCTTCTTTTTTGATTATGGGCATCGTTAGCGGGCTTGTAGGGGGGCTTCAGCTTGGGAAAATTTTCGATTCATTTATCGATGGGGCCAAAGCAGTAACATTTGGGGCTTTGATCGTCGGTTTTGCAAGGGCTATAACAGTAGTGCTGGAAGAAGGGAAAATCATAGATTCATTGGTCTTCATGGCGGCGTCCGGGATAAGCCACTTACCGCAAACGTTGAATGTGGTAGGCATGTTCTTTACTCAAGCAATCCTGAATTTATTCATTTCTTCGGGTAGCGGACAGGCTGCCGCAACAATGCCGATCATGGTTCCCATTACGGATATATTGGGTTTGGAAAGACAGCTTGCCGTTCTTGCCTTCCAATATGGGGATTCGGTTACGAATTCCATCATTCCAACGTCATCAGCGTTGATGGGATATTTGGCCATCGCTGGGATTCCCTATGAGCGATGGGTTAAATTCATTTGGAAATTAGTTCTCGGGTGGACTTTGATTGCTTGCATTGCACTCATGGTTGCAGTGGCCCTTGGTATTTCCTGAGAGAATAAGGAGTGGTTTGATGAAGGAATTATTGAATGAAATAAAACCTCAAGTTTTGGAGATTTTCCACCATCTTCATGAGAATCCTGAAGTGAGCTGGAATGAATATGAGACTACATCTTATATTTCAAGGGTCCTCAAACAAAACGATCTTAAAGTGACCAGTTTTGTGGATATCCCTGGAATCGTGGGGACATGGTATCCAGAGGAAGGGCGAAATAAGTTAACGGTCGGATTGAGGGCTGATATGGATGCTCTCCTTCAGGAGGTGGATGGGACAATACGTGCCAACCACTCATGTGGGCATGATGCTCACATGACGATTGTATTGGGTGTGTTGTTGTTATTAAGAAAAATGAAGGCAATTCTTCCAGGTACGTTAAAGTTTATTTTTCAGCCTGCCGAAGAAGTTGGTGAGGGTGCTTTAAAGATGATTGAAAAACAGGTATTGGATGATGTTGACTTTCTCTTTGGTCTTCATTTGCGCCCCATTCATGAGATTAAGCATGGACAAGCTGCTTCAGGCATCATTCACGGGTCAGCCGATACAGTGTTTGGTGAGATTCACGGATTTGATGGACATGGTGCCAGGCCTCATTTGACTTTAAACGCCATTGAAGTGATCAGTGCCATCGTTGAACAGCTTAAAGGAATACGGCTAAACCCGCAATTATCTTATTCAGTCAAAATGACACAGGTTTCCGCAGGAGGGGAAAATGCAAATATTATACCTGGGTCCTCCAAGTTCAGTCTTGACTTACGCGCCGAAACGAATGAAGCGATGGACGAATTGATCGAGAAGGTGGACGATGTTTTGAAGAAAATGTCCATCTTCCATCAATGTCAAATTACCTTCAAGCACAAAGAAAGAGTTTATGCCGCATCCATTGATCAAGAAGCGGAACGATTGATGGGGAAGGCAATAGAAAAAACCTTGGGGGCTAAAGGGCTCGTTAAGCCCATCATCACTCCCGGCGGTGAGGATTTTCATTTTTATACAAAGGAAAGACCTGCAATTAAAGCCACGATGCTGGGTGTTGGCTGCAATTTAGAGCCAGGGTTGCACCATCCCAACATGGTATTCAATCAGGAAGCCATTTTCACTGGTATTGAGATATTAACGAGGGCAGTCATTGAAACTTTTTATAAGTATAACAAATAAAAAGGTACCACTTAATTTTTAGCCGGCTAAATTCTCCGAAAATGATTGCTAGGAATTAGACTTATTTTGTCTTTAATTATTCAAGTTAATGGTAAACAAGCGAGGCCACTAATTGATTAGTGGCCTCAGTTTGTAGACAAAAGGGGTTCGGAATTTAAAAATTCCGAACCCCTTTTTGAGATTCCCTTTGAATTTTTTTGCCTGAAGTTAGGAGATTGGGGCTCTACGAGCCCACTATGTTAGGCCATTTTTGGACCTCGCCATGTCCAAT
>NZ_JAOPHO010000092.1:0-11838 GCF_033141925.1 Peribacillus sp. CSMR9 | reverse complement strand
CCTATAGATTGCACCCATGCCGGGCGCACAAAAATAGACAAACTCGATTTTCATCGAGTTTGTCTACAGTCTGAAACCGGCTTAATAAGCCGGTTTCTCTTAAAAATATTTCTTCTTCCAAAAAATGAATGCCGTCGTCCCCGCTAAAGTGATGGCAATTAATAATGTAAAGATGAAAGCAAACTGATTATGTTCAAATGGCAGTTCCACATTCATTCCGTAAAAACTTGCCACCATCGTCGGAAGCGTTAAAATAATTGTCACTGAGGTTAGAAACTTCATGGCATTATTGACATTATTCGAAATAATCGAAGCGAATGCATCCATCATCCCGCTAAGAATCGAGAGATACACTTCTGCCATTTCGATTGCCTGTGCATTCTCGATGATTACGTCCTCAAGCAATTCTTTATCTTCTTCATACATTTTCAAATAATTAAAACGGAGGATCTTATCAAGTACTACCCGATTGGATTTCAATGATGTAGTAAAATAAACCAGGCTTTTTTCCAAAGCCAAAAAAGTATATAGTTCTTTATTTTTCATTGACTGATGCAATTCACGTTCCGCTTCATTAGTCATCTTGTTAATCTGTTTAAGGTACCGTAAATAATAGGATGAAATTTCAAATAATATTTGTAAAGCAAACCTTGTTTTCTTATTGGTGAAAAATCCTTTAATCTTATTGTTTTTGAAATTCGCTAAAATTGGGGTTTCTTTCAAAGATACTGTAATAAAACAGTCTTTGGTAAAGATCATCCCAATGGGAATCGTTTCAAAGATGGGTAAATCGGCTTCGTCCCGAGTCAAATATGGGAAGTCGACAATAATTAAAACATTATCATCTTCTTTTTCTATGCGGGGCCTTTCCTCATCGTCCAGCGGATCTTTCATGAAATTAATCGGTAACTTCAAAGTCGTGCATATATAATCTATTTCGGCTTCTGTCGGCGCGACAATATTCACCCAGGAACCTTTTGTCATTTCCTCGATATTGTTTAGGTGCCGGTTTTCATTCGTCTTGTAGATTTCAATCATTTGATGACCTCCTCTTCTATAGAGAAAGCCTTATTTACCTTCTTCGAGCAGATACTCAGGGAGAATAACAGTCTCGACTTCTAGCATCATATTGGCTTCCTCTTGCTTACTGGGTTCAGGATCATAAGAACTGCTGCTCACTCGTATCCACTTCCTTTCGATTCTTTAATCTTAATCCTTATTCTTTTAAAGCACAATAACGAATTTACCACCTTGAACACCCTGTTTAAAATTCGCAATCATCTGAATTTAACGATTAAAAAAAAGATCAAATAAAGCCATAAAAAATCGCTTGGAATCTCCAAGCGATTTTTTATTACGTTATCCATGCTTAGCATTATTATAATAGTGAACACCATACATGGCGCCTTCATCTACCATTTTATTATCTTCATGATCATATGGATCGGGGTGACCTGCCTTTTCAATTACAGGATCCAGCTCTGAAGCCTTCCTATTCCAAAAACTTAATGTTTTATCTTTTGCATTGGACCATATGTCCTTCACTTTTCCTCTGTTCGTTTTATTTGAAAAAAATGAGACTCCGGCAACTCCGACTCCTAGTAATACTACGTTTCTTCCTAATGCCATCATTACCTTCCCCCTTATTATTGGATTAATATATATATACCCAATGCCCGTTGATGTAAACCTTTATTTATATGGAGGATTTTGATAAAAGAAATTAGGTTTCATTATTTCATTGTTATACGGCTGATGAAATACGTGTGTCGTAGCTGGAGACACTGGTGGAATTAACCAGGTCCAGTCACCCGTTACTTTTCGGTCACATGAAGTTTCCTTTTCTTCGAATTTCTTGAATTGTTTTGCTGCCGTATGGTGATCAACAATGCTGACTCCATGTTTTTTAAACGAATGAAGGACTGCATCATTCAGTTCGATCAAGGCTCGATCTTTCCATAAATTCGAATCACGTTTAATATCCAAGCCCATCCTCTCCCCTATTGCTGGAAGCATATTGTAGCGATCTTCATCAGCAAGGTTTCTGCCGCCAATCTCCGTTCCCATGTACCACCCATTAAATGGTGCAGCTGAATAAGTAATACCGCCAATTTCTAGCCTCATACCAGATATGATTGGAACTGCATACCATTTGATTTGAAGATCTTGAAACCATGTAAACTCAGGGTGGGTGATTGGAACTTCCTTAACTAAACTTTCAGGAATTTCATGAAATTCAGGGGTTTTTCCGTCCAACTGGACTACAAGGGGTAAAAGATCGAAAGGTCCAAATTTCCCTTCCCATCCTAATGCCATGCATTGCTTTGTGAATTCTATTGAACTTGAATCGCCAATTACACCATGCTCTGTCTCATATCCTGCATAACGAATAAGCTGATGATTCCAAATATCCACTTTTACATCATGATCTTTCTGTTTGAAAATTGTAATCAAAGGCCTGATGTTTCCATTATTCGTAGCGTATTCGATATGCTCAAAGAGAGCCGATACTATTTCTTCCTCGCTTTGAATCATCCTTTTATCAATCACCCTCAGCGACTCCCAAAAAAAGCGCCCGATGCAACGATTACTATTACGCCAAGCTAATTTAGCACCATAAACCAATTCTTCATATGTATGTTCATATCTGCCTGTTTCATTTATTTCCTTTTTGATTTGTTCGATCCTGCCATTTATGTCCTCTTTCGTTTTCAATAATTCCGGGTAACTGGTCCTGATAAAGGATACGGCCTCTTGAAGTAAATCACTCATCTTTCCCACGGATCCTTCCATTTGCAACTCTTTGACTTCAATAATAAAGTAACATATTTTTCATAGTATCTCTAAAGGAACACATTTTTAAAAGAGCATTTCTTTTAAAATGTGGCAATTCTGAGGCGAAAATTTTATTCATGATACTTAAAGTAAGTTCATAAATTTCTTATACTATAACATCTCTAGTAACTAAATAATATTCGGTAAAGTTGTTACATAAGAGGTAAATGCATTATAATATAATAATAATGGGGTGATATGATGAATAATACGACACTTTGTCCACGATTTGAAAAAGGAATGCAAATCTTGAGTAAACGCTGGACTGGATTGATTGTCAATCAATTGCTTAATGGCCCTCAACGGTTTTGTAATATTGAATCTGCCTTCCCGATCAGCGGCAGGATTCTTTCTGAACGTTTAAAGGACTTGGAAATTGAAGGTATTGTAAAAAGGGACGTATATCCAGAGACACCAGTCCGGATTGAATATTCTTTAACTGAAAAAGGCAAGGCTCTTGCACCGGTAATGAAAGAAATTCAAAACTGGGCACAAGAATGGCTCGAACCAATACAGAACCAATAAAATAGGCATTAGAAGAAATCGAGGAAAGTTCGCCAGCTGGCGGACTTTCCCTTTTTTTATATCTAGCATTTGTTTAGGTGCCTGCGACAAGTGGTATATTTTTTACAGTTAGAATAACACTAGGTTTATTCCAAAATTGTATGGGCGGTGTATTCATGAAGCAAGCAGATTGCATTATTGTTGGTGGTGGTATAGCGGGTATTCAGGCAGCCATTCAGCTCGGAAGATATAAACATGATATTATTGTCATTGATTCTGCTCAAGGCCGTTCTTCCATAGCCAAGGCTTACCATAACATTCTTGGATGGCCAGATGGGGTAAGCGGGCACCAATTAAGGACTCTGGGCAGACAGCACGCAGAAAAATTCGATGTTGAATTTTTGGAAGATACAGTGACATCTCTTGAAAAAAAGCGGGACAAGTTTTTTATCCACACAAAGAAGGGCATGGAATATCAAGCAAAAATGATTTTTCTAGGTACCGGTATTACCGATAACATCCCTCCAATCAAAAACATCTATACAACCCTTGGGACATCCACATATATATGCCCTGACTGTGATGGGTATGAGATCATGGATAAACAAACCGTGGTCCTTGGAGGCGGAAATGCAGGTGCAGGAATGGCGCTTACTTTATTATATTGGTCAAAGGATATCATTTACGTCAATCACTTGAAATCAAAAATTGATGAAAAGTATAGGGAAAAGTTAAAGGAAAATCAAATTCCCGTATTCGAAGAAGAAGTCGAAGAGGTTCTAGTAGATGCCAAACAGCAGTTAACCGCAATACAATTAGTATCTGGTAAAATAATTGAAGCTGAAAAGGCATTCACGGCGTTTAAAGGGAACAAACTTAATAATGGCCTCGCCTTACAACTAGGTGTGCATGTAAACGAAAACAATCATGTCGTGATTCATCCCCGCACTAAAGAAACGAATATTAAAGGAGTTTGGGCCGGCGGTGACCTTGTTGCCCATTCCGAACAAGTCACTATTTCGATGGGGGATGGGACCCAAGCCGCGATTTGGATTCATAAAAGACTGTTGGGCCAGCCACTTCCTTATGATTAACACCTACGGGAAATTAAAAGGGCGACCTGTTCACCAGGCCGCCCTTTGCAATCGTATTTATAAAAATCTTCTGCGTAAAACATCGTTTCACATCTAATCTACGTTCGCTTCCTACCTTTAAAAACTTTAACCAAAATGAGAATGACCGCGATGATAAGCAGGATATGTATAAAGCCTGCAGCCACTTTAAAGACTAAACCAAGAACCCATAATAATATTATTACGCCAATAATTGTCCAAAGCATTATAATCCCCCTTCCTTCCCTTCTCATAATGGATCTTTCTTAATGAGAAGTTTCTTCAGAATGTTAGCTTACATTTAAATTACCCTTATCTTTCTGCAACAAACCCTTTTGTGGGTAAACCAAAAAAATTACATAAAACTGTAAAATCTGTAAAAGATAATAATGAATGAGGAATCTTCCATATTGAAAACATTACCATAAGGAAGGCCTTTCAAGTTTTTAAGGTTCTGCAGATCTTTATAAGAAAAGGCAAAAACAAAAGAAGGAGTCGTTCATCCATGAAAAAGTTTTTAATCATCTGTTTAACAGCCTGTTCCCTATTCCTAGTTAACATGGATTACCCGTCTGCACATGGAACTAAAGCAAAACCGGAAAGTGTACAATTCACTGAGGTTCAAAAATCTGAAATCGCAAAGATACACAAGCAAATACTTGCGGACAAAAAGAAGTTGATCGAAAAATATGTTGAATATGGTGCGCTATCAAAAGAAGAAGCCGATAAAATGTTTTCACATTTTGAAAAACATTATAAAATGATGGAAGAACATAATTTTCAAATATCGCCGCATCGCCCACATACAGGGCATACGCATAAGTAATTCTATGTTCTTTGCCTATATAGCATGATAATCCGTCCTGATAAAAGGCCGGATTTTTTTCATTTCATTCTTTCTTGATAAATAAACACTACGCGTTTACCATTTACTAAAGGATTTATATTTCTCTTTAGCGAAATACATAACAATGAGAATGAAAGGGTGAAAAGGATGAACAAAATAGGTATAACAGCAAGAGACTTATTTCACTTGAAATCAGTGACCGATCCAAAGCTATCGCCGGATGGCAGCATGGCGGTGTATGTCCAAACCAGAATTGATGAAAAAACAGAAAAATACATTTCCAATCTGTTTATGTTCAGCCTGATTACGAATAAAACAAAGCAATGGACGTTTGGGGATAATCGTGATACATCACCTGCATGGTCCCCCGACGGAAAGCATATCGCCTTTATATCGGACAGATCTGGAAAAAAACAAGTGCACATTATTGGGAGCATTGGAGGGGAAGCACGCCAATTGACCCATTTCGTTAACGGTGTAACAAAACCTATATGGTCTCCTTGTTCCACCAAGTTGTTGCTTTCTACAGGGTTAAAAGAGGGGGAATGCCTTAATGCGGTTAAGGAAAATGATTTTTCCAAAGATGTTCATAGATATGACCGGATTAAGTATAAATGGGATGGGAGAGGCTATTTTGATCAGTTATTTCAGCAGCTTGTCATCGTGGAGATTTTAAATGACGAAGCCATATTGCTGACGGAAAATAATATTGATCATCACCCGAATGCGTGGTCCCCTGACGGTCAGCACATTGCATTCATAAGCGGGGATGCAGAAAAGAGTGATGATGAACTTTTTTCTGATATTTTTATCATGGAACTAGAAACGAATTCTTCACGTAAGTTAACGGATAGTACAGGTTTCTTTAAAGATCCGAAATGGTCTCCAAATGGTGAATACCTTTCATTCATTGGCCATTATAAAGAATTTGCCGGTGCCACCTTTTCAAATATCTGGTTATACTCCATATTCGATCAATCCATTCAGTGCTTAACCGATGGATGGGACGTCCAAATTGGGGATTCTGCAATCGGTGATTTCCAAGTCGGAGCAGTCGACCCTGGTATTTTATGGACAAACGATAGCCAAGGCTTTTACTTTTTAATAAGCGATTATGGAAATACTGGCGTATATTATGGTTCGATTGAAGGAGCCATGTATCCATCTTTACTTGATCCGCAGCATATATACGGCCTGACTATAGATCCCGAAAGCCATCGTGCGGTCGTGGCTATTAGTACCCCCGTTCATCCCGGTGATCTCTTTGTTTATAACCTTACAAATGGGGATAAAGAACAAATTAGTTTTATTAATGAAGATTTTTTAAAGGATAAACATTTGTCCATGGCCGAACCCATTACTTTTCCATCTGTTGATGGACTTACCATACACGGCTGGATCATGAGACCGACCAATTTTAATGGAAATCAAAAATATCCACTCATTTTAGAAATCCATGGCGGTCCGCATATGATGTATGCCAATACCTATGTTCACGAATTTCAGACCTTGGCTAATGATGGGTATACTATTTTGTTCACTAACCCACGTGGGAGTGTGGGTTATGGTCAGGACTTCGTAAATGCCTGCCGAGGGGATTATGGAGGCATGGATTATCAGGACTTAATGGCGGGCGTTGACCATATTTTAGCGACGTATGATTTTATAGAGCATGAAAATTTGGGAGTATCCGGCGGCAGCTATGGCGGGTTCATGACAAATTGGATCATCGGTCATACCAACCGTTTCAAGGCCGCTGTTACTCAGCGTTGCATTAGTAACTGGATTAGCTTTTATGGCGTCAGCGACATTGGCTATTATTTTACTGAATGGGAAGTAGGCGGCGATATCGTTAACTCTGCTGAAAAATTGTGGCAGCACTCACCTTTAAAATATGTTTCCAATGTGAATACCCTTTTACTTCACGGTGAAAAGGATTTCCGATGTCCCATTGAACAGAGCGAGCAATTTTTTGTCGCTTTAAAACGGCAAAAAAAAGAAGCGGTACTTGTTTCCTTCCCAGATGAGACTCATGAAGTATCCCGAAGCGGATCTCCAAAAATGCGTCTTCAACATGTAGAAGAAATAAAAGGATGGTTCAATAAATATTTTTAAAAACAAAACTCTGTTAGCCTTTCGCTAACAGAGTTTTTGTTTTTAATGTTGGATTTGATCTCTGTCCTCGGAAATTGAACTTAAAGCATTTCCCGCAATTGAATTTGTCTGATGATGCACAGCAAGATCACCCAACGCTACGACTCCGACCAGCTGGTCATTTTCAATTATAGGGAGCCTTCTGATTTGTTCATTCCCCATTAACTCCTCAGCTTCATCCACTGACATATCAGGGGTGCCTGTTACAAGATTCGTGGAAATAACATCGGTAATTCTAGTCGAATTCGGCTTTTTCTCGGCAACACAGCGGATAACGATATCCCTGTCTGTAATGACACCAATTAATTTGTTATTCTCCAATACAGGAATGACTCCAACATCATCATCCTTCATTTTGACTGCTGCTTCATATATATTATCTTCCACAGTGCAACAATCCACGTCTGTTGTCATAATATCTCTTAATGTAGTCACGGATATTACCTCCATTTTTCATTAGTTGCTTGTTTATTGTTGACTGCTCAAGAGAAATTATTCATCAAACTCTAACACATTTCATTCCACATATTTCCCATGATCCGGTTTAGCTAAAGAATCGAATTCCTTTGCCAACTTTGATAATCCCCTTTCCAATTCTTCCCCTTCAATAGGATACCCGTGCCCCGTTACGGCTACAGCAGGATTCAGACTATCCAATAACCTTACCGATTCCTTGGCAGACTCCCAATCGGTTGTCAAATACCGTGGCGGCTCTGCTATTTCTTTCTCCTGAGTGATGACCTTGTATAGTGAATCTTGCCTGACATTCACAAAAGCATCTCCAGCTATCAGACTTCGGTCACTTTCCCGAAATAGTGAAATATGTCCTTTTGAATGGCCCGGGGTGTGGACCCATTTCCAATCGCCAAGCTCGGGAACACTGTGATCATCAGGCAGGGGTTGAACTTTTTCATCCAGGTTGATTCCCTCATTCGGAAACATCCAAGAAATCTTAGCAACCATCCCCCCTTCGACAGTATAATCTGGCTCAGGATAATTTTCCTGTCCCGTTAAATAAGGCATTTCTTTAATGTGGGCATAAACAGGAGCTTCCCAATATTCCATTAACTCAATCAATGCACCAACATGATCGAAATGTCCATGTGTCAAAATGATGGCCGCAGGTGGATGATGTGGTCCGTATATTTCTTCGGCAGCTCTCTTTATCATCTCTGCTGAACGTGGCATTCCTGCATCTATCAATACCCATTTTTCATCTTTGGGGGACCCTATAAAAATTACATTAACGATTTGTACGGGCAGACAGTATATATCCTCTTTTACAATCTGAACATCTCCACTGGAAACTGAAGTCATTGGCAGAAATTTTTCATTCATATGATTATCATCCATTATAGACCTCCTAATAAAACTTACTGTTTTTTTAAGGATACCCTGTAAAAGAAAATAAAAAACAACCTATAATTTATATAGGCTGTCTTTCAGTAAACATCCCTGCGTGTAAAAACTGTAAAAGAAATAAGTAAAGCAAGCACCCACCAAACGAGTAATGTAATGACGGAGGATAATAAGGTCATCCCTTCTATCGGAGGAGCCGTCCCGCTAATATAAGCGGTCAATTTCAAATTCACCATAAAGAAATATTTCGCTGACACCCATGATGAAACCATATTGTTCAATATAGCTCCGGAAATCAATGCAGCCAGCATAATGCCCATGCCTGCAGGGGTGCTTCGCACCAAAACCGAAAGCATGAAAGAAAGGGTACCTACCACTACTGCAACCAGCCAGACAAGCCCCAAATCCATCAAAAGGAATTTCCATTGTTCCACTAGCCTTACTTGACTGACATCCACATCAGCACCCTTTAATTCGAATCCGGTTATTACGGGTGCCCCCCAACCTTGATACCCAAAAACGATCCCCGATAAAAAATACGCCAAAAAGGCTGTCATCGCCACGATAATCGAAACTGACAAAATTAATGTTACATATTTGCTCAATAAAATTTTCCAGCGCTCAACTGGCCGTGTCAGCAGAAGCTTGATCGTGCCTTGACTATTTTCGGAAGAAACCAAATCACTTGCCACTATCATGATCAACAGCGGAATGAACAAATCAATTGCATTTTCCAAAAACATGCGAGTAAAAGTAGCGGCTCCTGGCTCTGTGGGGTTAATGTCATGATCCAGGTAATATTGCTGCTGTTTGAGACTTACTTCCAGCTGTTCACGCCACTCATCCAACATCCTATTTGAGCCCAACCGATTTTGAGTATCAATGATTTGCTGCTGAAGAGCTGCACGCCAATCATCAGTTCCCAGCTTCTCCCGCTGCTCTTCCACTTGTTTGTATTGTGCATACGTGAACATCAACACTAAAATTCCGACGATGATACCTATTATGATTAACCGTTTCTTTGCCAACAACTTCATCATTTCATTTTGGATCAAGTTATTCAATACTTCCACCTCCGACACCGGTCACTTGTAAAAATAACTCTTCCAGTCCCGGAAGCTTTCGGTTCATTTCATGTACCTTCACCCCTGCTTGGTTAAGTGCAGCATTCCATTCGGGGGTTTCGAATTCATCATAAGCTGTAATGATATATTTTTGATCTAAGGTAATATCGGTGAAACCGCTAAGGATTTCCACTCCCTTTTGTAAAGGTTCTACCCTCCAAATCATCCGTTCTTGCGTGGATAATAGGCGTTCCACTGTATCCGTTTTGATGATTTCCCCACTTTTAATAATTGCGACGCGGTCACAAAGTTGTTGTATTTCACCTAATAAGTGTGAAGAAACTAGAACACTCATGCCTTCTTCTTCAGCCAACTTTCTAATGAATTGTCGCATTTCACGGATTCCAGCAGGATCTAGACCGTTAGTGGGTTCATCCAAAATCAACAGCTTAGGACTATTAAGCATTGCCTGCGCGATTCCTAGACGCTGCCTCATACCTAAGGAATAGGTCTTCACTTTATCATGAATTCTCGCTTGCAGACCGACGAGTTCTACAACCTCGATCATTCTTTTTTCATCAACTTCAGGTAACATCCTTGCAAAGTGGAGCAAATTATTCCACCCGCTCAAAAATGGATATAACTCTGGATTTTCAACAATGCAGCCCATTTGCTTCATTGCCTTCGTAAATTCCTGACGAACATCATACCCGCATATATGGATGGAACCGGAGGATGGCTTAATCAAACCGACCAACATGCGGATCGTTGTCGTTTTACCGGCTCCATTCGGTCCTAAAAAGCCAAAAACCTCACCTTCATTCAGCTCAAAATCTATTCCTTTAATAATTTCCCTTTTGCCAATCCTTTTTTTCAAGCCCTTGACAGACAATGTCACCTGTTTCATCGATCCTCATCCTCCCATTTTATTAAAGGAGCAACCCTATCAGCAATCAAACGATAACCCTTCTGATTAGGGTGAAATTTATCTGAATACAAATACTCATTTACCGACAATTGAAATATATCAAATGTTGGGACGAAAATTGCATTCTTATAAAGAGCCACGACTTCTGCCGTTTCATTATTCCAGTCCCGTACGATGCGGTTAGTATCAAAGTCCTCATCCAACCCTATAAATGGATTATACAGGCCAAGCAATAATATGGTAGCTGTATCATTAACATTATTGATATCTTTAAAAATCCCATGTAAATTCTCCAAATAATTCCTTCTCAATTCAGATGTGGCTTCACGATCATAATCAAGCAGGGTCTGGCCTTTTTGAAATAAATCGTTACCGCCGATTGTAACTAAAATAACATCAGCCGCTTGGATTTGGCGCTTCACTTCCGGTTGTTTCACTTGCTGCGCCAATTCTTTAGATACCTGTCCATTAATTCCAAGGTTATGGATGAGCGGTTTTTTATTATATTCACTCTCCAACTCTTCCACAACAAGTCCAACGTAGCCTTTGCCTGTTTCATCACCTGTACCACGCGTCAATGAATCACCTAACGCCACAACCGTAAAATCATCAGGCAGATCATTTTTAATGGGGGATTCCTCTATTGTTTCCATATCAGAATTCCTTTTTCCATAATGGTCAATAATCGCCCATCCTAGGCAAAATAAAAAAAACAGTCCGATAAGAGCTGATACAATGGTAGCGGCCAATACTTTTGATTTGCTCAAAAACGCTCATCCTTCCATTCATTCTCTACCTTCCATTAAATCATATTATTTCCAAAAATAAAAAACTGATTGCTCTTGATACCAAAAATCCAGGTAGCCCATCTCCTGATTGTTAACATCCTATCTTTCTTTAAACGGCACCCTACCACTTCTATCATTAAAAAAGGCAGAACGGGATTCATTTAATCCCACAGACTGTAGACAAACTCGATGAAAATCGAGTTTGTCTATTTTTTATGAGTTGTACAATTTGGCCGTTGATTTTCCA
>NZ_JAOPHO010000091.1:0-11951 GCF_033141925.1 Peribacillus sp. CSMR9 | reverse complement strand
GGGTTCTAGAAAAAGGACATAGAAAACCCCGAATAAGGGACTTTTTTTACTGTGTCCATTATTCGGGGTATAGTTCACTTTTTTGTTTTATAAAGGTAAATCAAAATTTAGGTCTAACCTTCTTAACTAATGTAGATTTGAAACAAAGTTTGATCAAATTAATCTGATAAATGAATAAATAGAAAGAGCATGTTTTAAAGGCAACTTTTGCTTCCAATCGGCCGCCAGGGGGCTGACCGTTGGGTGTCGTGGGTTGAGGGCGGGCGTACCAGGCGCGGGCTCGGTGTCAGTCTTCGATTGCTTGGTAGACCATGGTCCAGAAGTCGTGGATAAGCCGCGCTGAATCCGGGGTGGACATCCCGACCTGGGTGAGCAGGATTCCGGTGAGCTGTTTGTCCGGGTCGGCGTACGTCGTGGTGCCGGTTCCACCGTCCCAGCCGAACTGGCCGATGGACGCGTAGTCACCACGGTAGGTGCGCACCGCCATCCCGAAGCCCCAGCCGCCGTGCTGCCCTTGGCCGTGCGACAAATGGACGTTGTTTTTGGCCAGGGCGTCTCGGGCGGCTTGTTGCTCGGGCGTGAGGCGGTTGGTGGTCATCAGCTGGACGGCGGGCCGGGACAGGATCCGTTCGGTCCCGTGCATCCCTTGGTTCAGCAGCATCCGTAAATACGCGTGATAGTCGTCGACGGTTGAGAGCAGACCACCGCCGCCTGCTTGGAATGCTGGAGGTCGGCTGTAGCGTCCGCCTGCGGCCTCGTCCCACACGATGAACTCTCCGGTCTGCGGATCGGGGTTGAAGGCGGGCGGCAGCCGGTCAATCTTGTTGGCGGGCACGTAGAAACCAGTGTCCTTCATCCCCAGCGGATCGAGGATGCGTTCGCGCAGGAACGTCTCGAACGTCTGACCCGTGACTCTGGCGACGAGCACGCCGAGCACTTCGTTGCTGACGTGGTATTGCCACCGCTCTCCGGGCTGGTAGCTCAGCGGGAGTGTGCCCAGGCGGCGCATCCACTCATCCGGCTCGGGCAACTCCGCCCCCGGCGTGTCGTATATCCCACTCTCGAAGATCGCGTTCTGGATCGGGGAGCCCATCAACGTAATATCCACTCCGAGCCCGAACGTGGAGGTCAACAAGTCCCGTACGGTGATCGGCCGCCGTGCCGGCACGGTATCGTCCAGCGGGCCGTCGGCCCGTTTCAGCACCTGCCGGTCGGCGAGTTCGGGCAGCCACGTATCTACTGGGTCGTCCAGATGCAGCTTGCACTCGTCGAGCAGGATCATCACCGACGCGACCGCGAGCGGCTTGGAAGTGGACGCCAACCGGAAGATCGTGTCCCGGCGCATCGGCGCGCCACCGTCATGGCGCATCGTGCCGATCGCTTCGACGTGCGTCTCACCGTACCGGCTGACCAGGGCGACGAGCCCAGGAATCTTCCCGGACTCGACATGCCGTGCCAGCACGTCGCGCATTCTGCGTAGCCCTGTTTCGGATAAGCCAGTGTTGCTTTGTCCCGTTGTAATCTTTTTCATTTGGTTTCCCTCTCTTTACTTTTTTATCAGCCCTATTGTTCTACAAATTCTCTTTTGTTATCAATGTTTGAAAGCGTGTTCGACGCATCAAAGAGACTGAATATTGGCAATCAAAAGATGACTCACATCCTGTTCTGGGTGATCAGAATCGAGAAATGTCCTGCACTTAGCATAGAGCCATATGTTCATCGGACGTTTATTCTCGGTTTCATCAAATTCAAAGTCACCATTATTCCGTAAGTAATCTTCTTTGACCACCGTTGTCTTGCCCGCCCCATTGGAGCCGAGCAGGGCGAAAATACTGCCCTTATCCATTTAAGCTCCCACCTTCACTTTCCATAATTATGTATATTCTAGAAGTAAATACAAATTCCTTCTTCACCTATCCTGCCCCGATAGTTGCATAAAGAAAAAGGCTGCCTCAGCAACCCCTGTTATTGAAGTAAAGCACCTGTTAGTTCTATAAATTATTTCATTGGCCTTGCAACTTCCAACATTTTATTCCTTGATACCCGTGAGCTCCCCATTTCTACATAAGTTCCTTCTTGTATCCAATGAAGTAAACCACCAGTAATAATTTCTCCCTTATTATCTACCTCACCACTATTACCCCATTCTACAGACCGTTTATATCTACCTGCTCTGCATTAATGTTCATTTCTTTACTACTCTTAGATGAGTTAGAAGATTCCTTACTTTGCTCAATACCAATTAGCAAATGTTTATCGTTGCTATCCATATAGTGCAATCTAAAATTAGTTATTTTATCTTTTTCATCCCAGGGGTATGTTTTTATTTCTAACGTCCAATCATTAGGAATATTTTGAGGAACAACTACTTTAAAATCAACTTTCCTCTTGATTTTAGAAAGAGTTATACTTTCGTGATTATATTTGATTTCTTTAGCTTGAACTATTAGTGGAATGTTTTGAATAAGAATAATGGATTTGAGTCAATATTTTGGACACAAAAAAGTTAAATCTTAAGCTGTATTTCTAATTTGATCTTCAATGGCTTGTGGAGTTTTATATCCTAAGCTGCTGTGAATCCTTTTTCCGTTATACCAACCTTCAATAAATTGGAACATCGCTAATTTAGCTGTTTGATAGTCTAGATATTGCACGTGGTTGACTTCTTCCTTTTTTAATAGGGCATGAAAAGATTCAATACAGGCATTATCGTACGGGCAACCTTTCTGACTAAAGGATTGCTTAATATGATGGTTTTGGATATGTTGAGTAAACTCACTGCTTGTATATTGTGAGCCAAGATCCGTATGAAGAACTAAGCCCTTCGAGGGCTTTTGTGAAGAGTGAGCGTTATCGAAAGCTTTTATGACCAGTTCTGTCGTCATAGAACGTGAAAAGGAATACCCTACTACTTTCTTAGAATCAAGATCCAATACAGAAGCTAAATAACACCATCCGTCTTTTAACGTGTGGATATACGTAATATCAGCTACCCATTTCTCATTAATGGTCTGGGTGGTAAAGTCTCGTTTAAGCAAATTATCTAACTGAATAACTTTTTCTTTAGATGGATAAGGACGGTATTTTTTCTTCGTGATAGAACGAATACTCGCCTTGCTCATTAAGCGTTGAACACGTTTTAGACTTAGAGAATATCCTTTGGTTAATAGGATTTGATGTATTTTGGGAGCACCATAACGCCCCTTGCTTTCAAGGTAAATGAGATGAATTTGCTTCATTAGTTCTTTGTTTTCCTGTTCGCGATTGGACGATAAGTTGAAGAGACTGATAATGGCTGCTTCTTGGGATTTCTAGTATTTCACACATCTTCTGTACGGGATATAAATTCTTATGTTCCTCGATAAATTCGGTAAGATCTGTCTCGGTTACTTTTTTGCGAATATGGCCATAGCCTTTTTTAAGATTTCAACTTCCTGCTTTAACCGAAGGTTTTCCTTCTGTATAGCGGCTAATTCCTTCGGAGTCATGGACTCTTCCCCTAAACCGATAGGGGTAAATTCTTTAACCCATTTATAAATTGTTACATCTGATACACCATTATTCGCCACTTAATTCTCTTACTGAATTACCCGAGTGATAAAGATCTACAATGGTCTTCTTGAATTCATTATTATATTTCTTCCCTGTATTCTTACGTTCCAATACGAACACATCCTCTCAAAAATCATTGTAAGGACTTAACTAAAATGTGTCCATGAAACTATACTAACTCCACTAATTCTGTTATCCTTAGTAGTTTTGTTTCCATTTAGTATTCCTACCTCTGTGTGTAGTAAATGTGTCCCTAGTAAGGGTGATGACTGGTAGCTAGCCTTTCTCCATCGGCATTACCCAATTTCATTGGTACTACGCTGCTATCCGACTCCCTACAATCGGCATTTGGTTTCCTTGCTTGTTATCACTTGTACACCATACTCTTCTAAAAAAAGAAAGGAAAAGACCGGTAGGGTCTCCCGAGTTGCCGCATCATATCAATGTATAACGTGCCAAGGTCTCTGACTCCAGAGAGGTTTTACCCTTCTTGCCTTTAACGAAAGGTAAAATGTAGCTTTCTGCTGTGCGTAAGGCATCAGCCCTCTCGATTTACTAACATTATGGAGCTCTATCCCTTCAACCATTTGGCTTTCTGCTAGCTATCTAGCTGTCTACGCTTAAATACTAAATTTACCTTTAGCCCTCCAAGACTCGCTACGAGCGAATGGCTAGTTCTTACTCGACGGGAATCCCACCCGCTATATGATACGACCTATGCTCGGCCGCACACGCACCCGTTAGTTAAACAAGCACCACCTCTTCTATTTCACATATTCATATTAAATATGAGATTATATTGCATATGAAAATTTATATATATTTGTAAAGTTAATATTATATAGGGAAAAATAGGTTTTATTGTTGTTTTCTGTATGTTTATGTAGTTCCTATTGTAAATTAAAGATACGGTCTTGCTAGAGAGAATGTATGAGAGCACGCTTAACAACGCTTTAAGTGGATGTGTGAAAAATTATTAGGGGAGGTTATATATTGGCAAGTTATGAATACCACAATTTTTCTAGTGAAGTGAGAGAAGAATTAAGACCATTGTATAAGTCAAATAACTACAGAGGAATAATCGGAGTCTTGTATGACTACTTTATAATTGGATTATCTATATTTTTAGGAGAATACAGTATATGGTTTTATTTACTATCTGTACTTATAATTGGATCTAGACAAAGAGCTTTAGCAACAATACTTCATGATGCTTCACATCTATGTTTGTCTAAAAGCCGAAAGCTGAATTACATATTAGGAACGTACTTTTCAGGCTATCTTATTGGACAAGAATTTAATATATATAAAGATTCCCATGTTAAGGGACATCACACCCATTTAGGAGATCCAAATAAAGATCCTGATTATCAATACCATATAGAAGCAGGATTGTATAAGTTACGAAATAGCAATCATTTTCTCATTAAATATGTATTAAGACCCTTATTTTTATTAAATATTTTGAGCTACGCTTATTACGTTTTTAAATACAGAATGTTACAATTAAAACAATATCCTAAGCAATTTACCGCTATGGCAGTGATGTGGATTGCAATTATTGGTGTACTAGCATACTTTGACTCTTTAAAATATCTCCTTCTTTATTGGATTATTCCGTATTTCACGTCTTTTATGGTTATTGGCTGGTTTATTGAAATAGCAGAGCACTATCCATTAGTATTAGAAAATAAAAAGAGTATTAAAATGACCCGTAATAGATATAGTCATTGGATTGAAGCTTTCTTTCTAAGTATTCATGCAGAAAATTACCATTTGACTCATCATCTTCAAGCTAGTATTCCTTATTGGAATATTGCCAAAGCACATAAAATTATGATGAAGGATAAAATGTATAGAGAACTAAATAAAAAAATGGGAGGGGTTTTTATTTCTTCTAACTCTAATCCACCATTAATTTTCGATTTAATCAAGAATAACAAACTACCTATTATAAAAGCATCAAGGAAAAGCGCATGAAAAACACATACACTCTAGGCATATTTTTGGCCTTAGGAGCAGCAATTTTAAATGGTACCGTAGGAATACTTAGCAAAGGTTTATTTTCAAGTGATTTAACGCCAGCAGCTGTCTCATTTTATAAATGTTTTATTGCTTTTGTTTTCCTTTCAATCTTTGCTGTTTTTAATTCTGATTTCAGAAAAAATATCATTCTATTAACGAAAAATATTAAGGCTATTGCGCTTTGCTCCTTTTTAGGAATATTTGTTTTATATTTTTTCGAAACCACTGCTTATAACTATGCTGTTGTACCTTTTGTCGTGTTTCTTCTATTAGGTTCATCTGTTTTAACAACTTTTGTGTTTAGTTCTTTATTATTAAAGGAAAAAAAGAACAAGTTAAAGTATGTAGGATTATTCTTATTGATAATAGGCTTAATAATAATGGCACTTGCACAGGGGGCTACTGGAGGTCTTTCAAAGGGAGCAATTCTTGCAGGTGTTGCAGGTGTTGGTTATGGTTTATTTTTAGTGTTAACAAAAAAATTCTCTTTAGATGGCGGTTTATCATTAATTTGGTATTTCATGTTATTTGGGGTATTTTATTTGTTTATTCCTTTCTATAGAGAAGGAATAGTTGCGCCAGAAGTAAGTTCAGTTCCATCCTTAGTAGCATTAGCAATCTTTCCTACTATAGGAGGCTTTTACTGTACAACGAGAGCTCTTAACTATTTAGAAGCTAATAAAGTTCAGTTCTTAGAATTAAGCGAACCTATATTTGCCACTATATTTGCTTTTATTGTCCTTAGGGAATTTGTACAAGGAATAGAATGGTTAGGAGCCTTTTTAATTTTAATTGCTATTTACATCTCTGAGTACTCACCCAAACCAAAAGCAAAGGCAGAGAACTTAAATCAACATCAATCAAAATTATAAAGAGATGTAGACTAAACAAATATCTGACATAAAAAAATTAGTAAACTGTATATTAATATGAACACTGTTAATTCACCATAAAACAAGAGGGGTTTAAACTCAGCCTTGAACTGATTTAGGCGAAAAAAGACGGGGAGAGCATAAAAACTCATTCAAATCTTTAATGTACATAATACAGAATATAGGCAATCAATAAACACAGAAGAAATATTATTTCAAGGCTATTGGTTTAGTTCCTGATGCTCACTCTATGGAACTGAATACCGAAACAAAAAAGTTAAGTTTCGTGAGTTAACAATTAAAAAACAAGTTTCAATGTTAGAATCTTATAAATTTAATTTCAATTAATTACTGAGGGTAAACCAGTTACAGGGTTTGCTCTTCTTTTAGTGACCTGATTAACCTTACGGGTAACCCCCATAATGAGGTATCTCCTTCCTTTACCATATCATGGATATATCTGGGGAAAGTACTGAAAATTTTTTTGTTTCTATAGCTTTAAAACAAAGTTTGATCAAATTAATACAAGAAACCTTGATAAATGAATAAATAGAAAGGGCAGGTTTTAAAAAAGATGAATCCTTATACTATTAAATTGGATTATTCTTTTATAAAAAAGATTGATCATCTTTGTGTTCCTTAATCAAATAAACCAACTAATAGGATGTCAATATCTTTCTCTAAAATTTCCATTTCCCTTATGATATACTATTTTTGTTCATGACAAATAACCCTCCAAAACCCTTTTGGAAGGATTTTTCTCTGTTTCACAAAACCGTTAATTAGGCTAAATCTAGGAACGTTTCTTTTCTCTTTAATAAAGCGTAAATCCAATGAAGCAACTTATTCATACAGGCAACGATCGCCACTTTGGCCGGTTTTCCTTCTGATTTTTTCTTATCATAGAAGGCTTTAAGCTTTTTGTTCCTTGAACTTCTTATGCCGCATAGTACGGCAAGATACAGAGAATGACGTAGTCTGCTCGAACCTCTTTTTGTAATACGATTAATGGTTGCCGTAAACTTACCCGATGAGTGGACACTCGGATCTACTCCAGCGAAAGCAACCAGTTTTTTCGGATGATTAAACCGATCGATTTCACCAATTTCAGAGATAATCGTGGCTGCGATTTTTTCTCCGATACCGGGAATCGATTGGATGATCTTATATTTTTCCATTTCATTTGCCAGGGCCACTATACGATCTTCAATAAAGAAACACTTGATCTAAAATGGTGTGAAAATGAAGTTTAGCTTCCACATACATATTCGTTATGATTTCCTGTTGTCTTGACAAATTCCGAAGGTCTAATAGCTAATTCCTCTAATACTATGAGGTTCAAAATCCTCTTTGTAATACAGCACACACAACTGGTACGTATCGATAGCGTCTGATTTTACCTTCCGTAAACTGGACTTCTTTGCCTGATAAGAAATAATCGGGTATAGTAAGATATATAGAATCCCTTGTTCCTCCAGTTATTGAATAACGGGAGAATGGTAATGCCCTGTAGATTCTAAAATGATCATAGGCATCTGCCCTGTCTCCTCTTCAATTTCTTTTAGAAATTCTAAAAAATAATCTAACTCCTCATTGATATGCTTCATTGAAAAGCTCTTCCCATACGGTTTAGATTGATCTAAGAATGCCTGAATTTGGCTCTCTCCTTTTCCCACATCCAGACCAACAACTGGATTCATTATTTTTCCCTCCTCTACTTACTAACCAGTACCCGTTAGCATTCCTGTAGAGCATTAATTATCGGCTTTGAAAAAAACAGAGCCCCTCAGTATGATGAGAGTACACACAAACCAAAACTCATCTTAAAGAGGAAGCCAGCCCTACTATGAATTTTAAAATGCAAAACAAATAAAATCAACTAATTGAGAGAATTACGCATCAACATCTAGTTGTTGGTGTGGATATTGCCCAACACGTACACGTGGCACGTGCTGTAAACTATCGGGGCATTGTGGTCGGGAAACCTTTGTCTTTTGAAAATAACGAAGAAGGTTTTACTCGATTACTAAACTGGATCAAGGAACTAAAACACATAAAAAACCTAGACACAACGATAGTCGGAATGGAACCTACCGGTCATTATTGGATGAACCTTTCAAAGTGGCTAGTCAAACAAAACATCGATGTCGTCACGGTCAATCCTCACCATGTCAAAAGAAACAAAGAAAATCGTGATAATACGCCATCCAAAAGTGATAAAAAAGATGCCCTTGTCATCGCTGATATGGTGAAGAATGGCTACTATGCCTTCGTTCGTTCCACTTCAGAATCATTTGAAAAACTTCGTGTCCTTATGGCTAACCGAGATGTGATCGTTAAGCGTCTTGTTAGCTCCATCAACCAAATTAATCGCTGGGTGGATTTTATGGCCATCGGAGCAGGGTATTTGTTAAGGACTACTCATCTTGATAGAAGCAATTCATTTCTATAAAAAAGTTAGAAATCTATTATTCCAGAGATTCTCATGATGTTCAATGATTGTTTTTGGTCCTAGAAGATCACTATTAAGGGTGGTAGTTAACCCTTTTTTCATAAATAATTTATATCCTAATCCATGAGCCATTCTAATAGTTGTATCTACACAATATTCAGTTTGTGCGCCACAAATTTCGAGTTTATTTATATTTAATTTCCTTAGTTGTTCATTCAAATCAGTCTTGTAAAATGAGTTTGCATGTGTTTTGTTGATATAGATATCTGTATCTTTAGCATCTAATTCCGGAAATAGTTGCCATTCTGGAGAATTAAGAACCAGATCACTATCATTATGTTGAACAAAAATTATAGGATTGTTTTTTTCTCTAAATAAACGAATTCTTTGATTAACCCCATTTAATACATTCGTTAAGCTATAAAGTGGAACATTTTCAGGCTGAACACCAATTTGCAAATCAATAATTATTAATGCTGTATTTTCCATAATTATTATTCTCCTCATACCTTTTTTAATAATTAATTTACTAGGTCAAAGAGTACTCTTCAACTATCCTGCCCCTTTAGTTCCATAACAAAAGGAGCTGCTGATCAACTCCAGGCATGTTAGAATGCAATAAGAAAGTGTTTACCCTTTAATCCACTCTAACAATTCCATACGGTTACCAAAAGGGTCGGAAATATAGAACCTTTTGGCACCTGGAAGTTTATCGTCATCCATAACATCAATACCGTTTGTTATCAGATGTTTTCTTAATTCCTCTATATTTTCTATTTCAAAAGCAGGATGTGCCTTTTTGGCTGGATAAAATGGTTCTTCGATTCCTATATGTATTTGATAATTTCCAAATTCAAACCAAACCCCGCCACGTTTCTTTAATTCTTCAGGTTTTTCAACTTCTTCAAAACCTAAAATATTCTTAAAAAATTTTCTTGCAGTGTCCTCACTATCTTTAGGAGCAGCGAGCTGAATATGGTCAATTGATTTAAAAATAAAAGGCATTTATATCCTTCTCCTCTGACTTCAAATGGATATTACTTTTGCTATTTCCAATTCTACGCCAATTGGAATGATAAGGAAATTTTAAAATTGTTAATTATAACCATAAGCCCTCCTTATGGAAATAAATCTTTTGTTCTTCAACTAAATTGCCCCGTTAGTGCCATAAGAAAAAGCCGCCTTAAAGACAGCTCTGATCTTCAGCTAACACACCCTTTAGTTAAATAATAAAAAAAGTGGTGGCAACTTTCTCTTATGCTACTCCTAAATCCCATTTATTCATTTAGTAAATATCCACCATAATATAAGAATTATACACATTATCCCCCAAACTGAAGATTGAATTTTGGTACTTTTTTTACTTTCCATATTTCTTGTTATATAAGCCAGAACAAATCCAATTAAAATATTTGCAATAGTTATACCAAATAATAATTCCACTTTTCAACCTCCTACTATAAGCTGATAATATAGCCAATTTATATAGAGATATTTACGCAAAATTTCATATATTCTTCCCTTGAAAAAAAATCCAATTGATATCTATTGTCTATCATAAACCTAGTTGAATAAATCTGCCCTTTTAGCTGCAAAAAGAAAAGGGGATCCTTCTTATAGAACTAACGCACCCGTTAGTTTAAGTGTAAATTTTCACATTTTATATAGATTTTCTCGACAGCCTGTCTATACTTTTGTGTCGTTTTCTTTATTCTTGAGATGCCAAGATAAACGAAGAAGATACTAATTCAATAAATTTGAAAACCCCTTGCTATATATACTAGCGAAGGGTTCATTTTTCTTAAAATCATTTGTTGATTAATATTCTTCTCTTTACTTACTCACGGGAAGATTCATATTCATATACTATACAAAATAATACTGTTAAGACTGCTACACCACCATATTGAAGAAGAGTAGGTACACTTTTCAAAGGATTTGTAAGTAAGTTTGTAAAAGTGACAACAGTAAGAAGCACAGTGTGTAATAATAAAACTAAACAAGATAGAAAATGTCTTTGCTTTATACAAGTAACTCCCACCCATATACCTACACCTATTAAGATTATGCGTATAGGATACTCAATACCTATGGAGAGTGTTTTGGTCCAAAAACTAGTATTTAATATCAAACTGTTTTGTAACATTTCTCTTCTCCTCATTATCTTTAGCTGAACTAGAATTTTTATTGTTCCTTTTATTTCTCGTTTAATTGCTCTAACCACTCTATAAACCAATCTTGAGGTAACTTTACTTTTGAGAGGTCTAAGTTCTGCAATTCTTTTAATGAGTAAGTATTTACCAAAAATAAATCCCATTGACATTCAATATCTCGTGCTATTCCAAAAGCTATTTCATCAATTTCATTAAATTCCCCAGCTTCATCTTCCTCAAAAGCCATTGTGAGGTTATCACACCACTTAATTAACTCATATTGTGAAAATCTGTTTTCTTTTCTACATACAGTATTTAACAAGTTCTTTAAGTTTTTGGACGAGAATGGAAAATCTATAGTGGTTTCATTCCAGTTCCAATTCATATAAACATCCCCTATATCAACTGGATTACTTACTATCCTCATCACCTTTCAACTCTCTATTTTATAACATTTTCTTATTCAACTAAACTGCCCCGATAGTTCCATTAGAAAAAGGCTGCCGCAGCAACCCCTATTAATGAACTAACGCACCCGTTAGTTCCATAAGAAAATAAATTAATTATGCAATCTATCATTTTAATTTACTTTTAGTTAATTCCTCCCAATCCTCAAAGGACAACTTATCAGTAATATGTTTTAAATTATTAGGAACTTCAACATAACACATCAATTCTAAACTGTTACCATCTGGGTCCTTGAAGTAAACTGAAGCATTACTTTGATGTGGCCGAATAAATGGCTCAATAGATTTTCTACTACCAAATGGCACAACCTCAACTTGCATAGATTCTAACCATTTTAAAGACTCTTTTAAATCTTCATATGAAACTTGAAAAGCAATGTGTCGTAAAGAAGGGTGGCTTGATATTATTGGGGATTTTTACTTCGTCAGG
>NZ_JAOPHO010000090.1:0-12693 GCF_033141925.1 Peribacillus sp. CSMR9 | reverse complement strand
CACCCTATAGATTGCACCCATGCCGGGCGCACAAAAATAGACAAACTCGATTTTCATCGAGTTTGTCTACAGTCTGAAACGACTCATTTCTGAGTCGTTTTTTTAGGTACGTTTCAATTCAAGTCTCTGTGCTACCAAAGAAAGACTATAGTTAACAATGAAATACATGAGAGCTACCAGAATCAAAATCGGTATTAAATACTTTTGACTTTGTCCATAAATGATTTGACCATGATGAGTCAGCTCCGGTAAAGAGATGACAACAGCTAAAGAGGTATCCTTTAATAAAGAAATGAATTGGCTGACAATAGGAGGAACCATGCGGCGCAGCGCTTGGGGCAGAATAATATGTATCAATGCCTGTGTATAGCTCAAGCCTGATGAACGGGCAGCTTCCATTTGGCCTTTATCGATGGATTTTAGCCCACTTCGAATGACTTCAGAAAGCATGGCTGACTCGAAAATTGTCAAGGCAACAACGGCTGCTGGAATGATTTCCAGTTTAATCCGTATTTCCGGCAAAGCAAAATACGTAAAAAATATTATTAATAACAGCGGTAAATTACGTACCGTTTCTACAATCAAAGCCAATATTTGTGATAACACCGGCACCTTTGCGTATCGGATTATACCTACAAGCCCGCCAATAATGAAACTTAGAATAATGGATATAAAAGCTACCTGGAGCGTTACCCAAAATCCTTCTAATAAAAACTTAAGATTATCTGGTGTATAGGCACCTGCAAAATCCATATCATATACCTCCCTCAATTACTCTTAGCCAGACGTTTTTCCAAATAACCAACGCCAAAACTTAAAGGAATGGTAAGTATTAAGTAAAATGCTGCAACGAAAATGTACACATCAAACACGACAAATGTCCTTGAAGAAATCAAATCCCCGTGGTACATAAGATCGAGTCCTGCAACGACGGCTAAAATGGAAGAATTCTTAACTAGATTGATAAATTGGTTTCCTAAAGGAGGAATGACTATTTTAACGGCCTGTGGCAAAATGACGAGCCTCATTGCCTGCCCATATGTAAGACCTGAAGAACGGGCAGCTTCCATTTGACCCTTTGGCACGGAAAGTATGCCTGCTCGAATTGCCTCAGCTATGAAAGATGAAGTGTAAATGGTCAATGCTAATGTCCCTGCGTATAGACCGCTTAGTTTAAGACCAAGAAAGAAGAAAAAGGTAATGATCAATAACGGTATGTTCCGAATGAACTCGACATAGGCGGTACCCAGCCAGTTTAGTGGCTTTATCGGCGCAATCCGCATGATAGCAATAAGCACACCAAGAATCAAACTCGCTACCAATGCAATCAAACTCGACATGATTGTATTTTTAAAGCCTAATAAATACATATCCAGATTCTCTGTTAAAATGGAGAAATCTAGCACGGCATACACTCCTTTAACTAGTAAGGATGAGCAAAACGCTCATCCTCACAGACAAATGTTAAAATGTTATTTAGGGTCAGCTTCCCTTATACATTTGCTAAAATGTTTAATGTTTAATCCATTTATCATGGATTTCATCGTATTTGCCTGAATCTTTAAGTGACTTAAGGGCTTTATTTAATTCGGCAACAAAGTCCGCATTTCCTTTTTTCACAGCAATTCCATAAGGCTCGTCTGTAAATGTACCGCCAACAAGCTCATAATTTGGATCCTCATCCGCCATTCCATAAAGGATGGAATCATCCGTGGTCAATGCATCCCCTTGTCCTGATTTAAGTGCAGCGAAAGCTTCGGAATAGTTTTCAAATTCAAGCACTTGTGCGTCAGGAGCTTTTTCACGGATATTTATGGAAGAAGTAGAGCCCTTGACTGCCAATACCTTTTTCCCTTTTAAACTATCAATGCCCTTGATATCGCTGCCTTTTTTGACTAACAAAGATTGTCCGGCATCGAAGTAAACATCAGTGAAGTCAACTTCTTTTTTACGATCTTCCGTGATTGTCATGGTTGCTACAATCGCATCGATATCACCATTATTCAATAAGGCCATCCTTGTTTTAGAAGTCACTTCTTTAAATTCAACTTTATTCTCATCACCAAGGATTTCTGCTGCAAGAGCTTTTGCGATATCAATATCGAAGCCTTCTACATCTCCAGTACTAGGATTCTTCAATCCGAATAGCCTTGTATCATTTTTCACCCCAAAAACGATCTTATCCTTTTCCTTCACTTGGGCAAGAACATCAATTTCTTGGACTTTACCTCCAGCCTCTTCAGCTTTGTCTGAAACATTCCCCCCGCCACATCCAGCTAATAAAATGACAGCCAGTAATGATAGCAAAGATAATTTTAACCATTTCTTTTTCTTCAACATGTAATTCACCCCTGTTTTTTATTTAATGATTTAATATACGGCTAAGGAATAAACGAGCCCTCTCTTCCCGAGGATTGGCGTAAAACTCAGCCGGTGATGCCTCTTCTAAAACCCTGCCTTCGTCCATGAATACGATTCGATCCGCTACTTCACGGGCAAATCCCATTTCGTGCGTGACCACCACCATCGTCATTCCTTCATGGGCAAGTGCTTTCATTACATCCAGTACCTCGCCAATCATTTCTGGATCCAAGGCTGAGGTAGGTTCATCAAATAGCATGATTTCGGGACCCATTGCCAAACCTCTGGCAATCGCTACCCGTTGCTGCTGTCCACCTGAAAGCTGAGAAGGAAATGAATTCGCTTTATCGCCAATTCCCACTTTGTCCAGATACTTTAGTGTAATCTTTTTCGCTTCCTCTTCGGATTGCCCTAAAACCTTCCTGGGAGCAAGCATGATATTCTCGAGCACAGTTTTATGAGGATACAAGTGAAAATGCTGGAAAACCATACCGATATTCCGACGGAGTTTGTTTATGTCCGTTTTTTTATCCGCTACATTTAAACCATTTATGGAAAGGGAACCTTCCGAAATGGTCTCTAGACGATTAATGCATCGAAGCAGTGTACTTTTCCCTGATCCGGACGGTCCGATGACCACTACCACTTCCCCCTTCTTAATTGTAAGATTAATTTCTTTCAATACATGGAAATCGCCATAATACTTATTCACTCGGTCAAAAACTATCATAATTAACCTCCCTGCCCATAATCAAACCATCAAAACTGAAAATTTATAATAGTCAGAATTCATAGAACGTAATATAGCATTCTCCTTAACTTGAATCAAAACTTATGTATAATCCTTTCTTCAAGTATTATTTCCCAATATTTCGTTAGCGATAGTGAAAAGCCCTTTTTTTTGTTATTTTAAACTAGTAATTTAAATAATATATTCAATATTCTCATTTTTCATTATATATAATATTTCTTAAAATTACCATATAAACTTTAAATTGTTAAAAATGATATCATATTTTATGATATTAATTGCTGTATTTCATAAAACTGATATTATAAACTTATATCCCCTGAATCAATCCCTCTTTTTGTAAAAAAATATTTATTTCCCGTAAGCATATCGAGCTTTAAATGATAAAAAAAGACAGCAATCGCTGTCTTTTCCATCAATCCTTTATCGCATCTTCAAATGGCGCTGAAAATAAACCACTTGGCGCCAACATATCCGTATCCGATTCACGGCTTTCCCCAACTACAATATATGAACCAGCTGGAAAAAAATCAAACATATCACTTTCCTTATGTATGATCAAGAAATATTCATATAAATCATCCATAAGTTCCTGATGTTCGTCTAATTTCATGATTTCTCCACATTCATCGATTTCAAAGTTTTCATTAATTGCATCTTGGAGTTCTTCATTATTTGAATACGCGATATAAAAATCCACATCTCCACACTCCATGCATAGCAAGAGTTTTTCTTCTAGTGCTTCTTCATAGGATTTCTGAACGACCGCTTTTAAAATGGCATCAATCCTTTCAGGGTTAGTTAGTTTAATTTTAGTCTTGAACACAAAATCCCTCCCCAATTAAATACAATGGCATTGAAAATTATATGACAGTTGAATGAAAAATAAAAAAAGTAAGCTCATACTTAGAGTACTAATAATCGAAAATCGGTAGCTGTCCGTTTCCTATTAAATCCAAATACCATAGTTCGTTCCTTTTCCAGCGCGCCGGATCCCTTTGTAATTTCTTCCCTTATTATAACTTGATAGGAATCCTCCGCGCATATATTAATTTTGCCCGTATATTTAGAATGATAATCTTCTATAATACAAAGAAAAAGATGATCGGAAGCGTAATCAAGCTTAATGAAGTACTAATGAACGTAGCACTTGATACGAATTCAGGCTCTGTATTGAATTGGAGTGCATACATCGTAGTGTTGGCCGCCGTTGGCATGGCAGCTACGATGATCATGATATGCCTGACCATATCATCCACTGGTAAGGCAAGTGATAACAGGAAAGCAATGGCTGGGGAAACAGCAAGTTTAAGAAGCAGCGAAACTGATAGTTTTCGGTAGGCAATATTTTTCAGTGAAATGTTGGCAAGCTGCATCCCGAGTGTAATCATAATTGTCGGAATCGCTGCATTTGCAACAAGGTGAATAGCTTCCAAAACCGAATTGCTTAAAGGAATGTTCACTAACTGAAAAACCGCACCTGCAATAGCCCCATACACAATAGGCATCCTACATACTGCTTTAAGCGCTGTTTGAACCCCGTTTCCTTCCGGGCTGCCCTTCGCAGCGAAATAAATGCCAATAGTACACATGACTAACTGTTGACCCACCATCAGGATAATTGCATAATCAAGGCCTGCTGCTCCGAATAGCAGGAAAATGACAGGTGTTCCATAATTCCCGTTATTCATGAATGCGGACGCCAAAATCATTCCGCTTGTTTCAGTGACTGTATAATTACGGAAGAACGATATAATATAGACTACCAAGACGAGAGAAAGGCAGAGTACTATCGTGAATAAGAACAGGTAAAAATAATTAATCGAAAATTCTGCTGAATAAAAGGTTCGAAACACAAGAAAAGGTGACATTAAATATAATGCCATCGTGGAAATGGATTTTGTATCAAGTTTAAACTTTTTCTGACCGACGAACCCTAAAACAAAAATACCGAATATCGGTAAAAGAACACCCAAAAACCCCATAATATCACCTTCATAATCCTAATGATTTTATTCTAACAATATCAGTTTTATAATTTTTTGTAAAAAATTCTTTCATACCGCTCCTGATTGAAATGTTATATATTCTCGTTAAGTAATTAATTTCCTTTATTTTTAGAAAATTCCCTTCGGTTTTCGTCTTCAAATGGTATATTTTTATAGTATTCACGTTAAAAAAAGTAACATTAAGCTTTTGGCTTATTAAATATGAAGGGGTGTTTTTTAATGGATGTAAAATTCATGGAGATGGCTGTTCGACTTGCATATGAAAATGTATTGGCAAAGAACGGAGGACCTTTTGGTGCAATAATTGTAAAAGATGGCACAGTTGTAGGAAGAGGATGTAATAATGTCACAACAGCCAACGATCCAACAGCTCACGCCGAAGTACAGGCGATTCGTGATGCATGCAGGCACCTCAACAGCTTTCAGCTTACAGATTGTGAAATATACACTAGCTGTGAACCTTGCCCAATGTGCATTGGTGCCATTTATTGGGCACGCCCAAAAGCCATTTATTACGCATGTACGAAAGAAGACGCTGCACACATCGGCTTTGATGATCACTTTATCTATCAGGAACTTGGCCTGCCAATGGAAAAGCGCATAATTAAAATGGAACAAATGTCTTTTAATAACCACGATTTACCATTCCGAACATGGGAGACCTATATTGAAAAAGTGAAATATTAATCGGTTATATTTTTGCCAAAGGGGTTACAGAATAGATGTCGCCGCAGGGAAAACGCCTGCAGATTGCGTCATTAATAACGGTCAAATAATAGTTGTATTAAATGGTGATGCCCTAAACAGGCGACATAGCTATCGTCGATGGTTTTTTCGCTGGCATCGGGAATTATGAGCGTATTTCAGAAATCGATGCTGCCGGAAGATTCGTCTCCCCTACATTCATTGATGGCCATGTCCATATTGAATCTCCGATGGTCAGGCATTCTGAACTCTCAAACATTCTCCTTTTTCGTGGTGTTACCTGCATCGTTACAGATCCCCTTGAAATAGCCAATGTTTCTGGTAAAAAGGCATTCAATTTATGATTGAACAATCCGAGCATCTTCCTTTTGACTTCTACTTCATGATGCCATATTGTGTACCTGCGACGGCGTTTGAACATTTTGGTGCTGCCTAAAGAAGTGAAGATTTAATTTCATTTTACCAAAACAAGAAAGTGATTGGTTTAGCCGAAGTGATGGCTCTCCCGGACGTTTCACATGCGGAGGAGGATATGCTGCAAAAATTATACGATTCAAATAGACTAGGCATAAGCATTGATGGCCACGCAGCTGGATTATCCGAACAACAGCTCGATGTTTATATGAGTGCCGGCATTAAAACGGATCATGAATGCACTGCATCGGAGGAGGCAAAAGAATGACTGCGAAAGGGAATGTATCTTTATGATCAGGGAAGGCACCGTTGCCAAAGACTTAATAAACCTGGTTCCAGCTATTAATGAGAAGAAATCCCGCCGTTGTTTATTCGTCACCGATGATCGGCACCTGGATGATATTGTATCTGAGGGGAGTATCGATCACAATGTTCGACTATCCTTAGAAACAGGTGTCCAGCCTATTACCGCCATTCAAATGGGACCATAAATGCAGCAGAATGCTTTGGTTTAACGGAACATGGTGTCATAGCACCTGGATTCAAGGCAGACTTCCTTCTATTAGATGATCTTGATTCAGTCATCATCCACTCGGTCTTTAAAGAGGGAAGCTTATGGTGCAAAATAATCGTTTACTTAACTTTCCAGCTGAAAAGGAACAGGCTATTGACGACGAGTTGAAGCACTCCGTTCAATTTCATGAAATAACGGAAGATGATTTGACGATACCTTTTAAAAATAAGCTTCCTTCTATTAATATTGAATAACTACAAACAGTTTGATTACAAAGCATTCGATTGAACCGGTTAGGGTTAATCATGGTCTATTCCAGTTCTCTGAACAAGTTGATCATATAAAACTGGCTGTAATTGAACGGCATCATTTGACCAACCAATTAGGTCTTGGGATCGGATTGAAATCAGGCGCAATTGCCATGACAGTAGCCCATAATTCACATAATTTAATCATTGCCGGCACGAATGACCAAGATATGCTAATGGCCGCAAAGGAAATCAAAAAGACTCAGGGTGGATTGGCCGTAATTCAAAAAGAGAAAATACTAGCCTCCCTCCCACCCCCAATTTCTGGATTGGTGAGTAAATGAACTTATATGATGTCGTTCATTCATTGAAACGAATCGATGGTGCCCTATTGAAACTCGGTGCAAACAGGCATTTCAACCCTTTCCTTACACTTGCGTTCTTGGCGTTACCTGTCATCCCGGAAATTAAACTGACTGATCAGGGCTTATTTTCCGTTTCTGAGTTTAGGCATATTCCTATCGAAGTCTCAAAGCCAATCGATAAAGTTTTACCCCCTTGTCGTTTTTTTCTTCTCGCCCCAGTAATTTCTAAATGAATCAGGTTCCAACTCGGCTTAAACCGGGAAAAGGATATAATGCGTATCATCTATGTTAAAATAAAAATAAACACAAATCTTTCTTGGAGGAGATAAATATGGCAAAACATGATCAACAAACCATAATTGGATACATTGGCACTTACACAAAAGGAAACAGCAAAGGCATTTACCGCTTTACTTTAGATACAGCAGAAGGAAAACTCAGTACACCGGTTCTTGCAGCAGAATTAACCGATCCGACTTATCTCGCCATAAGCCAGGACAAGAAGAATCTCTACGCCATTTTAAAAGAAGCGGGCAGCGGCGGAGTTTCAGCCTATTCGATTAGTGAAGAATCTGGTGAGCTTACCTACTTGGGCAAACAACTGACACCAAATGGTTCTTCCTGCCATATAAGTGTCGACAGCAAGAAACAGGTTTTGGTCACTTCCAGTTATGGAGAAGGCGTGATTGAATCATATCCGCTTCAGAACGACGCGGTCCCTTTACCTGTTTCATCCACTGTTCGACATGAGGGTCACGGACCTAATGAAGAACGTCAGGAAAAAGCACATACTCACTTCGCTGGTTTCACACCGGACGAAAGATTCATTGCTGTAGTCGATCTAGGAATAGATAAAGTGATAACTTATAAAATACATAATGGGATTATGGAAGAAGTAAACAGTTTATCCGTTGCACCAGGCAGCGGACCACGGCATTTGACCTTCCACCCAAACGGAAAATTTGCGTATGTCATGTCTGAGCTTGTACCAGAAGTCATTGTTTTAAGTTTCGACAGTCTAACCGGGAGTTTTTCTGAATTACAAACGGTCCGGACCATTCCCGAAGATTTCAAGGAAAACAGCCAGGGCAGCGCCATTCATATTTCTGATGACGGGAAATTCGTATATGCCGCAAACCGCGGACATGATAGTATAGCCGTTTATCAAATCAATCAAGAAACAGGCAAATTGGCATTCGTGGAACTGGTCAATTCCGAAGGGCATTGGCCACGAGATTTTTCATTGGACCCTAGCGGAAAATTCCTGATCGCTTCTAATGAACAATCAGGAAACCTGACACTATATGCACGGAATGAACAGGACGGAAAATTAACATTATTGCAAAAAGATGTTCAAGTTCCCTTTCCCGTTTGTGTGAAATTCCTTTAAAATCTCTCATTAAAAAAGGATTGAAGCTTTTACCACAGCTTCAATCCTTTTTTTATCATCCTTTTTTAATTCCATTTCTCCGCCATTTCGGGGAAATCTATAAATGGGTTTCGATTACCCTGAATCTCATGTATAGCCTGGTTTCTATGTTTTTCATAAGTGCTGACTGGAAAGAGCCGGTGCCATTCCATAAGCAGTGCCAGGTCAATATTGCCGTTATCAATGATTCCCTCATACCTGAGTAAAAAATACATGGTAGCCCTCGCTACGATGCCTTTGCCGTATTCAGGTTCGAATTTACCTTCGTCCGATTTCCCGCAACCCGCTTTTATTCCGGCAGCCGATGCTTCTGGGATATAATCCTCAAAATCATGGTATGGATAGTTACCCCGGCTACTGTTACAAGTTGGTTCGCAGGCGAACAGATGGTGCAAATCCCCCCTCATCGGTTCTTTTTTATTGAACCATGATTGAGGTACGACATGTTCACAATTAACGAGCATGTTCTCCATCTTCGTTGATTCAATCCCTTTTGACAACTCTTCTAGTATACGGATATCTTCCTCAATGACTTCTATAGGATCCATTCCTTTACCGGAATACAGGCTTTTCAGCTTGCCATTTTCCTGTAAGTCAACCCAAGGGTAAACATGACGATGTGGTGAGTAGTTCAGCTGGTTTTTATGGGTTGCTACTAGTAGTTTCTTCAATCCTTCTCGGTCCAAGGAACCATCTTGATAGTATTCTCGCTTAAGTTCCTGATCTTTCGTTTCATCGTAGTATTCGCGGTTTTCATTGAAGTTCACATGCGCAGCCATTGCCATTTCCCGTTCTTTTTCAAGTATTTCAAAACTATTCTTCATCCACTCATCCCCCCGATTCTATTAAAACCTAACTTTTACCATAATTTAAGTTTAATAGAAATCCTTTGAGAAAAAAAGGTGCTTTAGAAGTGTCTAACGAAGAATTTCTATAAAATGGGTAAGGATTTTCGCTGTCATTCCCCAGATTACTCGATCGTTATATAAGTAAAAATATTCTTCCATTTGTTTTGGCTGCCATTTATAATTCTCCCCGCCAACAATTAAATCTTGGGGGAAGTTTTCATGTGGTTCTATTTTATATTTCACATGATATATCTCTGGCGGTTTTTCCATGAAAAAGGAAAGCGGTACACTAAAAATGGTTTCTACCTCAGCTGGATTAGGGATTATCCGTTGATGGTTACGAACAAATCCTGCATAAGGATATACAATCATCCCAAAAGGGGATACCAAATAATCAATTGGAAAGACATTATAAATATCTTCTTTTTTCAAACCAAGTTCCTCATATGTTTCCCTAAGGGCAGCCGATTGTTCATCATGGTCCGACTTGTCTATTTTCCCGCCTGGAAAACAGATATCCCCTGGCTGCCTCCTAAGTGTGTGTGAACGCTCTTCAAAAAGAACATGTATTCCATCTTCTTTTTCTATAAGCGGAACCAATACAGCATACTTTGAAAAATTCTCACTACCTAAAATTTCAGGGGTATGTAATGTGAGTTTTTTTGTTATATCTTCATTCTTCATGTACCACACCTCTTCTGAAGTTAATATTGACAATATGAAATCGGTATTTTTCAACCAATCATTATCATTCCATTTTCAAACATCCGCTATAACTAAGCAAGGAAAACGATTCCAAAAATTCCCCCTTTAATTCGTCATAGATCTCTTATTCTTTCTATCCTTGTTATTTTAAATAAATATAGGCCTTTTAAAAATCTAAGTGATAGAGGAATTAAATCTTATCCATTACTCCAAATCTAACTTTTCGTCACGAAAGGGAAATTTATTTTCTATTTAACCTATGGGATAAGCTAATTTATGTATGGAAAAACCACAGACTTTTAGAGTTTTTTTACGAGTTATAACCGGTCCTTTGACCATATATAAAAGCACCGTTCAAAGGTTCTGAACGGTGCTAAAACTAAAGGCAGCATCCTCAATTAAAAGGAAATATTTCCGAAAAAAACCGAATGTTAAAATAGGGAAAATCAACAAGTACATATTGAACTCTATTTATATACCGAATTTTCAGGAAACGTATTTCAAGGCCACCTATTCTATTTCTGAAGTTTTTTTATTTATAGTTCTGTTAGTGTTCGCTTTACAGTCGTTACGATGAATAAGAAATCCTCTTCAGTGATACTTAGTGGGGGAGCGAGAGTCAGGACATTATTGAAGCCTGCTACTGTATCACCATTTTTACCTATAATCAGCCCCTTTTCTTTGCATGACGCAATCACTTTATTGATTTTGGAAAGATCGATCGGTCGTTTTGTCTGTTTATCTTCCACTAATTCAATCCCTACCAACAAACCTTTCCCACGTACATCCCCAACATTAGGATGAGATTTGATTTCTTCAAACTCTTGCAGAAAGCGAAGCCCTAACTCTTCAGACCGTTCTATTAGTTTTTCATTTTCATATATTTCAATATTTTTTAAAGCAAGGGCACAAGAAGCTGGATTGCCACCAAATGTATTTACATGTCGAAAGCGATCATATTCATCTGAACCAATGTACGCTTCATAAATTTCACGTTTGACGGCTGTAGCGGATAATGGCAGGTAAGCGCTTGTGATTCCTTTAGCCATTGTTACGATGTCCGGTTTTACATCATAATTCATAAATCCGAATTTCTTTCCAGTACGGCCAAACCCGCAAATGACCTCATCCGAAATGAGAAGGACACCATTTTTCTCACAAATTTCTTTTACCCGCTTCATATATCCATCAGGTGGCATCAGGATTCCGCCTCCAGTGATGATTGGTTCCATGATTACCGCGGCCACCGTTTCGCCCAATTCCCATGTAATGGTACGGTCAATTTCAGCCGCACTTTTTTCACCGCTTTCATCCTCTGGGTTTCGGTATAAATCCGGCGGTGATACATGAAGAAAACCTGGGGCGAGTGGTTCATATTTAAACTTTCGTTGTGCTTGCCCGGTAGCTGCCAGTGCCCCCATTGAATTGCCATGATAACCTCGATAACGAGAAATGAATTTATAACGTCCATGTTCACCTTTTTGCTGATGATACTGCCGCGCAATTTTAAAAGCTGTCTCATTTGCTTCTGAACCGCTGTTAGAGAAGAAAATCACATAATCCCCACCCAGCCATTCATTTAACTTCTCTGCTAGCTTAATAGCCGGGATGTGGCTGTTCGTTAAAGGGGCATAAGGAAGCTCTTTCAACTGCTCGTAAGCTGCCTCGGCCAGCTCCGTGCGACCATATCCTACGTTGACACACCATAAACCTGACATCCCATCCAGGAAACGATTCCCATCAACATCCGTAATCCATGCTCCTTGCCCTTTTTGGACTACCATTGTCCCAGGGTTGGGTTCAGCCCCTTTCATATGATGCCACACATATTTGCCATCCATCGTTTTAAGATCATGACCCTGTTTTTCAACCGGCATATGCCACACTCCTCCTATAATAATGTATAAAGCTATAAAGGAAGGCCGACCACAAATAGCGTCGACCCCTTTTTCCTATCAATATCTTGCCGTTAACATTTTCTTTCTAGTGTAAAATTCCACGCCGTCCTTCCCATTGGCATGAAGGTCTCCATAAAATGAACTTTTATAGCCGGAAAAAGGAAAGAATGCCATAGGCGCGGGTACGCCAAGGTTAATACCAAGCATCCCTGCATCAATTTCTTCACGAAATTCCCGGATGGCTTTTGCACTATCCGTATAGAGGCAGGCACCATTGGCAAATTCGGATTGATTGGTCAAATCGATTGCTTCTTCAAGCGTATTAACCCTTACTATGGATAAAACAGGGGCAAAAATTTCATCCTTCCATATTTTCATGTTTGTTTTTACATGATCAAATAATGTCGGCCCAACATAATAGCCATTTTCCTGATCGCCTTCATTTC
>NZ_JAOPHO010000089.1:0-13034 GCF_033141925.1 Peribacillus sp. CSMR9 | reverse complement strand
CTCTTGGCTACTTAAGTCCTCTAGAATATAAAAAATTATCCCTTAAAAAAGTTGTTTGATTTAGTGTTGACAATCCAGATTCTATTATAATGAAGCTTTAAATCATAAGGTGGGTAAAAAAATTGAAGTGGGAAAATGTTGCATACGGTTTTACAATATTCATTGCATTACTCTTTCTTGAGCCGTATCTTGATAAAATGGGCATCAACTATTGGCTAAGATTTTTGTTTATTATAGTTGTAGTTTTGTGCATAAACTTTACTTTATCTAAAATCAAATTCCTTCAGAAATCGGTAACAAAAAAAGTAGGCTGGTCGACTTTGATTACAGTAATGATTTTCGTAGCTGTTTTGGTTAATTTAATCAACTAACGGATGCTTTACTTCGTTAAGAAAGGTTGCTGCGGCAGCCTTTTTTTTATTGCACCAAAGGGGCAGGTTAGCTCTATAAGAAATTGAAATAATAGGCAATAATTGTTAATATTAAATTAGAGAGAATAGGAGAACAGCTAACTAGGCAGGTACATTAAAGGAGATTATGAAATGAGTTTTATGGAAGCAGATTATGAATGGTTTAAATTCATCAATAGTAAAGTCCAACAATATCCATTATTAGATAACATAATGATTTTCTTTGCGGAATATGTTCAATATGCTTTTGTTTTATTAATTTTGATGTTATGGCTACTAAATAAAAGTAATTTCCGTGTGATAGCTTTTCAGGCTATGTTTTCATTTACTTTGGCATATTCAATAAACAGAATTATTGAGTTATTCATTTATAGAGAGCGACCGTTTATATCGCATGAAATTATTCAACTCGTTGAGCATTCTGCTAATTCCTCTTTTCCAAGTGACCATGCTACATCTGCAATAGCAATTGCTGTTACTCTTTGGCTATCATCCCATCATTTTAAATATACATGGTTTATTCTTGCGATAGTAGTAGCTTTCTCAAGAATATGGGTAGGGGTTCACTATCCTTTAGATGTAGTTGCGGGAATTTTAAATGGAGTGATAATAGCATTATTTACACATTACCTTTTGTTCAAGGTAAAACCCATATCATTACTAATAGAAAGGCCAATTTTTCAAGGACAAGGTAGGATGAAAGATTGTTAGTTATGGCAGATTATATATCTTGCTAAACTAACAGGTACATTACTTCCATAAGGGGGTTGCTTTGGGAGCACTTTTTCTTATGGAGCTAAAGGGGCAGTTAGTTCATTAAGAATCCACACCTATTTTGGTAATTATTTTTATAATGAAGTGGCTGATTTCAGTAGGAAGATTGCTGTTCAAGGTGGAGGATAGATATGAAATCTAAAAAGACAGTAGTGATTATTGCTTTCGGTATAATATGTATAGCTATCTTCATAAATCTATTAAAGAAGGATTTATGGGATGTAAACGAAGAGTTATTAAAAGAAGAAGTGTTATCAATTGGACATTCCGTTGAAACAATAAATTTATTAGATGTAACACCATTTGACTGGGATGTCGTATATTCCTTTGGACCATATACCCCGAAAGATGATATATATGAAATGGTAGGTTATAAATGGGATGCTATTAGTGAAACTGTAAATGAAGGAATGAATCAAGTTGTATTTTTGAACGATGGAAAAGTGGTCTGCTATTTATATGGTTATCCTGAGAATAATGGATATGGTATATCTTTTGAATCTGAGAATTATAAAGATGCTGGTTATATGCTTAATATTAAAGATGATGTAAATTTTCAAGTAGAAAGAAGCGACAGTGTCGTATATTTGAGAAACTAAGGAAGGATAACTACCTGGTGCTTTTTCAATAATGAAGGCTGCTACGGCAACCTTTTTCTTACGGAACTAACTGGTCAGTTTAGTTTAATAAGACTTTTAGAATCAAACTATCAGTTGAAAAACCTTTTTAGAAAAAATCTCGTATATTTATTAGAATAGGAGGAACAGGTTATGTTAGGGGATATTATATATCAAGTTATTGTTTTCGGAGGTATAGCATTAATTTTAGGTGTTTTAGGTTATTTATTTTTTAAGAGAACCAAGAAAAGCTGATTAAATTTCTAATTCATGTAACGGGTGCTTTACTTCATTACCAGGAGCTGATCAGCAACTCCTTTTCTTATAGAACTAAAGGGGCAGCATTCCTGTAATAACTGAAAATGAGGTTTGAATGAAAAAAGACCTCTTGATATGATGAATGTGTCCTAAGCTGGCAAGGACAAAAACATCTATTTGGAGGCCTTACAATGAATTATAACCAAAATCATAAAATCTCTCAAATTACTTCTGAAACCTTAATTGTCGGAGTAGAGCATCGCCAAGCACAAACATGTCGCTAGAGCACGATTTTAGAGGATTGGAACTGGTAAAACGTGTTTCTTTGAAAAATCCGGGTGACAAGATATTCCAGTGAATTTTAGATGAGATCAAAGGAAGAATCAACGAGGTTGTTAAAGCATAAGCGTCAAATATTCCCCGCCTACATAGCACAACTTAATGTTCCTAGAACAAAAGTATACATTTATGAATTAATGCTCAAATGTGTATAGCCTTATTCATCAGATTCGTACATTAGTTCACAAATTGAATAATATTGTATTCAGAGGTTAACCGATAACGTCTACGCTTCAAGTAAATATAAAAAGTCTGCATATGATAGATCCTTTTGTAAGAGAAATAAAGTGTATTGATCTTTTGGGATTTCATATAAATCATATACAGCACCATTTTTGTTTAATTGCGCATACATCGATTTTCTTGTTTCATTTGCTTTTATAACATAAGGAAGTTTTTCGGCAGCTTTTATGGAACGGATATTTTCTTCTCGAATCCGCATAAAAACCGTCTCAATACCTAGCTCATTAAAGAGTTCTTTAAAAAAAGCATCTTTAGCAGGTCTATTATATCCTTTTCCGTGATACGGTTTTCCAATCCAAGTACCTAAGAATCCGCAATTATCTTCTATATCGAATAAAGTAATCATACCGATTGGAATTCCCCACTCATCAAGAATAGTTCGAGAAATTAATTCGCCACGCTCTTCGGCCTCAATCGTTTGTTTTGTCATAAATAAGAATTCCTCATATGAACGAACTTTTTGGCGTACAAATGGGAAGACATCTGGATGTGCCATTAGTTCGTACAATACGTGGCTTTCATGAAGATCTCGTTTCTTAAGCATAAAATCCCTCCAATCATAAGCAAACTCAAGTGTGTTTTAGGATTTTTTTTTAATAATAAGAGATATGCAATAAGTGAAAATGCATAGCGGTTTTCACTGAATTATGGCAATTCACAATGCTAAAGGGGGCTTTTATAGATTTTAAGATACATTGATTTTTGATAATAAGGTAAAATAAAAATATGTAAGCGACCTTGTCATTCCTATTAGGATACACAAGGTCGCTTAAACTATTTCTTCTTGATTTACCATTACTTTGTAATCTAATCCTTTCATTTTTTTATTTTTTAATACCAGTTTTAGTATTTTTCTAAGAGAAGATCCGTATTTTAAAAAAGGGACAAAGGCTAAGAATTCTTTAGAAAAAACAGAGCTTTCTTGATACTCAATGTGCATTATATGTCTTCGTCTTTCTCTATTTCATTGGCATCACCTTCTTTTAATTTAGTAAGATTAGCATACAAGAAAAATTTTATGTTGTAAATATAAAAGTCGAAATTTTCTGAAAAATATCAAAAAAAGTAGTTTTATATACTTTTTTTAAGAGAATCGGATCTTATGCAGTAATTCCAAATAGTTGAGTCCAGACGGAAAAAGATGGGAACTCATACCTGTCCATATGGTTAACAGGATTTATATAGAACCACTTTTTATGCTTCATGGAAAATATGAATAAATTATAAATAAGGATTCTTGCATCAAGCCCCTTTCCAATATATAATATTTAGAATATTTAGAAAATTAGGAGTGAAGGAGTGAAATTATATATCTATTCAACAATTACAAGAAAGTTATATGTCTATTCTACAATTACGAGAAAGTGAGATGAAATACCGAGCTCTATTTGAACATGCAACTGATGCAGTTTACCTATTAGAATTGAATGAGGATCGATTGCCAATTCTATTTCTTGACGTAAATCCAGTTGCATGTAAAAGATTGGGTTATAGTAAGGAGAAAATTCTTTCAATGTCTGTTATGGATATTCTTCCTGAAAAAATTAAAACTATAAACATTATAAAAGATTCCGAAAAGGGAAAACATAACTTCACTTTCCGAGATGAATATGTTTTTAAAATTGAGGAGAAAATAGATACTGAGTTAATCATCGATATCTTTAGATTAGGTGAAAAAGAGGTTGCTATGGTTATTTCTCGAGATATCACTGAACGTTTAAAAACAGAAGAATTACTGCGAAAATCAGAGAAGCTTGATGTGGTAGGAAAATTAGCTACAGCAATAGCTCATGAAATTCGAAATCCACTAACAACTATTAAAGGATTTATACAACTAATACAATCAATGAAAAATAAAGAAAATCAGTGGTACATAGATGTAATATCATCAGAAATTGAACAAATAGAAGTAATCACAAATAGATTTATGATAGTAGCTAAACCACAAGCAGTAAAGGTTCAACTCAATAATTTGAGCATGTTAGCAGAACAAGTTATAACGCTATTGCAACCTCAAGCAATGATGAAAAATATACAGATCAGAACAGAGCTTAAATCAGAAATTCCCTACATACCTTGTGAAGGAAACCAAATAAAACAAGTGTTTATCAATATCTTAGAAAATGCAATTGAAGCGATGTCAACGGGAGGAGAAATTTTGGTTCAAATCGATACACTTGATAGTCATCAAGTAAGTATTTGTTTTATCGATCAAGGATGTGGGATTCCAAGAGAACGTATCCCATATCTTGGAGAACCTTTTTATAGTATCAAAGAAAAAGGGGTTGGCTTAGGGTTAATGATCTGCTATGAAATTGTGAAAGCACATCAAGGAAAGATAGTTATTGAAAGTGAAATGAATAAAGGAACAACAGTTAATGTTATTCTTCCCATCTATTTTCTTTCTTATCAAAGGATTCTTTTAATTTCTTTCATGGGAAAGGCTTTTCGGTGATTACATACGTCGGTGTCGACTGGATATGACTACTTACAAATATTGAATGATTGGTATATCTTATACAATATTTTATGTAATCTTTATATCACTTTTGGATTGCATATTATCACGATTTTCTTAGTTTCTTTTGACATGGAGAGGATTGACCGTGACGACGGCAATATCCACACAGAATAACTAGATGTTGATCCGTAATTCTCTCAATTAGTTGATTTTGTTTGTTTTGCATTTTAAAATTCATAGTAGGGCTTCCTCCTTAAGAATTTGAGTTTAGTTAAGTATTTATGTTTAAGAAATTTACGCTTTAAGTTTTTTTGTAGCTTCTATTAAGCTGCTTTTTGTAAACTGATTTTTTGCTTTTCTAGTGTATAGACATAGAAGAACCCCGAGTAATGGACCTTTTTCGAAGTGTCCATTATTCGGGGTATAGTTCATGAAAGGGTGTTTTATTTAGATACAGGTATGACTGCACCTTTATATTTTTTAGTAATGAAGTCTTGTATTTCTTTAGAGCGAAGTACTTCTACTAACGCTTTTACTGTCTCTTTATTTTCATCGCCCTTACGTACAGTGATAATGTTTGCATATGGATTATCTTCACCCGATTCAACAGCGATTGGGTCTTTAAGCGGATCTAGCCCTGCATCTAACGCATAGTTCGCATTAATAACAACCGCATCACCTTCGTTGTTATTATAAATTTGAGGTAATAGGCCACCTTCTATATCTGCATTAAAAGTTAAGTTTTTAGGATTTTCTACAATATCATTAATCGTAGCTTCTGTTTTATTGATGCCTTCTTTTAGCTTAATAACGCCTTCTTTTTCAAAAATAGATAGAATACGTCCTTGTTCAGCTACAGCATTACGCATAATAACTGTACCGTTTTTTGGAAGATCTTTTAAGCTATCATACTTTTTAGAGTAAATGCCGATTGGCTCAATATGAATAGCACCCGCATTTACAAAGTCATAGTCTGGATTCTCTTTTAACACTGATTTAAGATATGGAACGTGTTGGAAATAATTTGCATCAATCTCTTTATCAGCTAACGCTGTGTTCGGAATAATATAATCTTGGAATGTTTTAATTTCTAAATCAATTCCCTTTTCCTTTAATAATGGCTTTGCCTCTTCTAAAATTTCAGCATGTGGAATGTTTGATGCACCCACAAGGATTTTCTTTTCTTTGTCTGAAGAATCTGATCCGCTGTTAGTCGTACCGCAAGCTGCTAAACTTAATACTAATGCTGAGGAAACTGCTAAAGTTGATATCCACTTTTTCATAATTCATTTCTCCCTTATCGTTTATCTATTTTTGTTGTACATATATCACCTATAAATTGAATAAAACACAATGACTAAACATCATTATTATTGAGCTGAAACCCTTCAAGATATAACAAATTACCTAAACCACCTGCACCAGCCCCAGCAACCAACTAGAAGGATTGTTGTAACTGTAATACCTGAAATTAATGCTGGCAGCAGCTCTTAGTATGTTAGTTTGTAGGGGAAAGGAAAGTTTTTTCTCCTCAAAAAAACCTTTCTACACATGAGTAGAAAGGTTGGTTAAACAATCCTTTCTCTCATCTTCCAAAGCACATTGCTTTGCAGGAATTGGCACCATATCAGTTAATTAACTGACGGTTGCCGGGCTTCACAGGGCACAGTCCCTCCACCTCTCTTGATAAGAGTCAAACATTATATTCAATTAAACGAAATATTTTAAATTCAGTAAATATAGTATGAGAGTGATCTTATCATGACCATATGGTAGTGTCAATCAAAAAATTGTTCAATTAATTTGAATTTGCGGATGATTGTGTTAAATGTTTTATTCCTGTAGCCCTTACGATTGCTTGTTCCAGGCCCTGCAGAAGCCTTCACTATCAAGAAGCGTGATAAAAAACATCTATTGAATTAAATTCATGCATAACTATTATTAAGACGAAAGTTCTGATTTTTTTCGTATCAAACTACGCAGATAATTACATGGGAAATATGTCCGCGGCTATTTCGATTTCGACCGAAAAAAGCGATTTGGAAAAATCCCAAATCGCTTTTTTATAGTATTATTTTTTAGGTGTTTTATTTAAAATAAAGCGTAGTTCATTGATATCATCATCAGATAGGGCATCTTCCTGAATGAATTGGACAAGCATGGATTTCAGGGTACCTCCATAGATACGGTTGATAAATGATTCGGTCTCGGCACGCTGGCACTCTTCCTGTGTATAGAGCGGGTAAAAGGTGTAAATTCTTAGATTTTTATCGACACCTACTACATCTTTTTGAACCAATCGATCGAGAAGAGTGCGTATGGTTTTCGGCTTCCAATCGGTACTCTCCTGTAAGGAAACTATGATGTCATTTGCTGTTTGAGGGGCTTTATCCCAAAGCACGTTCATGATTTCCCATTCTGATTCTGATATGCTAGGAATGTTTTTCTCCATTTTTCTCCCCTCCATTTTCTTTATAGATTCCTAAATCTTTTAAAATTGATAAAGTAATTTCTCCCGCCTTGCTTCCAGATGAATCATCTTCATTTTGTATATTGGTAGCAAAGAAATAAGTATCGTTCTTCGTCTCTACATACCCGATAAACCAACCATTGATGTTTTTTCCATTCACTGTTCCTGTACCTGTTTTTCCTGATAGGCGAGCTTCCTCATTCTTTTCTAAGAGCAGGGCGTCCTTCACAGCTTGGATATGCATTTCCTTATATCGCAATTGATTGTAATAAAAGGCTTTCAGCAGTTGGACTTGCTCGACTGGAGAAATTTTCAATGAGGATTCGAGCCAGAATTCACCCAATTCCCCAGATACATCGGAATTTCCATAGTTTATCGCTTGCAGATTGGATTGTATTGTTTCAAATCCCGTTCTGCGATCTAATTCTTGGAAATACCAGTTTACCGAATTTTGTAAAGCGGATGAGACATCCTGATCCTTATTCCAAGCTTCATAGGGTTGCTCATTCCCATCCCAGGAAAGAGTGGATTCTTCGGGTGATATCACATTTGATTCTAGTGCAAATAAGGCACTATAGATTTTGTATGTGGAATCGGGTGATACCCGCAAAGTACTTTTCTCTTCATTATAAATGCGATATTGCTGTGCGTTATGATCATATAAAACAAAGCTTCCTTCATACCCTTTAAAGAATTGATGTAAATCCTCATAAACTACTCTGTCATTTTTAAAATAGTATCGGTCTTTTTCCGTCGCAAATGCGAAAACGAAAGGTAATTGGATTGTCAAAATGATACTGGCCAACACATAAATAAAGACGCTTTTTCTTATCGATTTTTTTGTGGAATGCTTATAGGCAGAAATTTGTTCAATTCGTTTTTTGATTTGAAGCTTGGAACCGTTTAATTGTGTCACTAACTGTAGATTACTTGACCGTTTTGAAAGATCCAAAAAATTAATGATAGTATTTCCATATTCACTAAAAGAGTTATCATCAAGTAACTGTAAAACAGATGTATCACATGCGATTTCCCGATCCAATCTCATTTCTCTAAAAGCAAGCCAAACAAGGGGATTAAACCAATAAATGATTTGATAGAACAATATCAAGTAATTTGTCAGCAAATCCTTGTTTTTATAGTGATTCAGTTCATGAAGAAAGATATACTCGTAATTTTTCAAGCTAAGCCAGTTTTCATGCTGAGCAGGTAAGACGATATATGTTTGAAAAAGTCCGAATATCATTGGAGATTGAACTCTTTTCGAAATAACGATCTCCATTGATTTTTTTATCCGTAGTCTTTTCTTGCATTCTTCGAAAAGCACGAGAACTTCTTGATTGGAAAACGGAGAAGAATAATTCTTTATCCTTCTAATTGTGAGCCATCCACGAACCATAGTAAAGGTAAATAAAAGCATCCCTGATATCCATAAACCCATCACTCCCATATTAAGTAAGGACAGGTTCGGCCGATTGACCGATACAGAAAAGTCTTGTATGAGGTGTAGGCCCTGTATCATATCAGTTCCAGTTTTTTTCATATTAGAGCTGGGTGCATGAATCTGATTTATATCCCCACTGCTAAAGACAGAATTAAAATTATATAAATCAGTAGGTATGAATGGAAGTGCTAAAGCCATAAAAAGAAACATCCACAAATGATAGTGCCATTTTGCTGTTAATTGTCTTCCAAACCATTTTCGTATAAGTAGGATAACAGTAACGGAAAATGAAGACACCAATAAACCTAATATAAAATGAGTTAAAAACATGTCCTTCAATACCTACTCTCTTGATTTTTAATTTTTAAAAAACAGGTATATAGCATATTTATAGTAGCTTGATGGTTAAAAAATTAAGAATTGACTTTACTTGATTACATATGTAATACTATACTACAGATGTAATCAGACTACAAACGTAATCCGTTAAAACTCCTTGCATGAGGTTGTTTTTTCAATTCGTACATAAGAGTCTAATCAAATAATTAGGAGGTTTATATCATGAACAAAAGGTGGTTTTATCAAATACTGGCACCAATAGGATTGGTGCTTATGGTTGCAGGCTGCTCAGATGAGAAAAAACAGGTTGTACAACAAGCAGAAATAGAACATACCGGGGGAACTAACCAAACGTCAGAAAATATTACGGCAAAAGAAACCGTAATGGAGAAATTTAAACAACTTGAGAAGGAATATGATGCAAGGCTTGGGGTCTATGCCATTGATACAGGAACGAAAGAAACCGTGGAATTTCGTGAGAACGAACGATTTGCGTATGCATCTACATTCAAAGCCCTAGCCGCAGCTGTATTGTTAAAGCAAAATCCGATATCAGTGCTTGAGGAAATAAGGACATTCACCAATGAAGATATTGTTACCTATTCTCCGATTACAGAAGACTTTGTGAACAAAGGAATGAGTCTTGGAAAGATAGCTGAAGCAGCGATGCAGTACAGTGATAATACAGCAGGAAATCTTCTGTTCGAAGAATTAGGCGGACCAGATGGATTTGAAAAGGCGTTACGGGAAAGTGGCGATACTATCACAATGGCTGACCGTATTGAACCAGATTTGAACGAAGCTATTCCTGGGGAATCACGGGATACAAGTACCCCTAAAGCACTTGCAACTACCCTTGAGGTGTTTGGAATCAGTGAGTACCTTCCTGCCGATAAGCAAGAAATTTTCACAAATTGGCTAAAAGGGAATACTACAGGTGATTCCCTCATTCGAGCTGGTGTACCAGAAAGTTGGGAGGTTGGAGATAAGAGCGGAGCCGGTGGCTATGGAACTCGAAATGATATAGCGATTGTGTGGCCGCCAAATCGAGAACCGATTATTATAGCGATCATGTCAAGTCGCAATGAAGAGAATGCAAGCTTTAATGATAAACTCATCGCAAAGGCTGCAAAAGTGATTGCTCAGGCGTACTCTAACAACAAATAGATTAAAATTGTAGAGAAAGAGTACGACTCTTTGGGTGACGAACGTTTTTTACTTCAAGAAAGTTTGTGAAATAATATACTTCAATTAAAGGGTGCAAGAGTTAAAGAGCCGGCTGCTATCCCAGCCGGCTTTTTTTGTTGAAAAACAGTTTAAATTTCTATATGTTAACTTGTTATGGTTGCATGATAAACGATTTGAATATTACGGGGAAGAAGCATTTGAAAAAAACAAGAGAAAAATCGGAAAGTTCTCCAGCGCCTGCACGATATTTTCCGTTCGCGCCATTTCTATTGCTTCTTCGCGGTTTTTGACGTCAAGCTTCGAGTAGAAATTCGAGCAGTAATTGCGGATCGTTCCCTCCGATAAAAATAGCTTGGCGGCAATCGACTTGTAGCGCAGCCCGTTTGACAGATGCTCCAGAATCTCCATCTCGCGTTTCGTAAGCCCCATGTACTTGCTCTGTCTGCAACAGAATATTACATATGACGAAAGTTCCTTGCCCAGACCCGGATTGAACGGACAGCGTGCCGTGATATGGTTCAAGCCTTTCCTTCATCCCTTTGAGCCCAAATCCGAATTGGATCTCTTCCATTCTGATGCTGTTATCTTCGATCTGTAAACGGAGCTGATGACTATCGAAATGCAGTTGAACGGATATCAAGCTCGCCTGGCCGTGCCGAACCGCGTTGGTTAGAGACTCTCGAAGGCAGCGATACAGACAAAAGTTTATTTTTTGCATAACGAGAGTCTCACCTGATTACGTCTTCAACTATGTATAAAAAATCGCTGAACTTAATGAGTTAGCTTCTAAAATATTTCACGCTAAAGAGGAAAGTAAATACATGATACACTTTGGAATATAAGCCTTTTTGTTTTTTATCTTATCTAAATTAACGGGTTCCCTTTTGAGGTGCAAACTATGAAAATCACATCACATTTTTTGTCATTAATATCAATGCAATTCTCAATGGATTTCTCTAATTAAATATCAATAATAAACGCAGAGAAGGGATAGCTTAATATTAAATTAAGATAATAAATCATAGGATAGTTAGTCCAGTATGAGGGCTAACTATCCTTTTTTATTTACATAATTGACTTGAAAAATAAAGATTGAATGTATGGTTTTAAATGTATAAAATGGAATTAAGAGACAGAACATTAGTGCGGTTTTTAGATAGAGGACATAGCCTCGGTGCGAGGACAGCACTCCGCAGAAACGATAGTTTCGAGGACCTTAACAAAACAACAATAACGGTAGTCTCTATGGGTAGAACTACTATCAAAAATAATAATTAACGGGAGAGTGTACTCATGAGAGTGGAGGAGATATCTGTTAACAATAGAAAAGCTTATCTTCTACTGGATACATATGGTTTGCCTGTTGAATCTGTTGCAAAGTATATGAAGTACCTCCATAACAAGGAAAGTAGCAGCAACACTTTAAAGACTTACTGTACAGCTTTGAAATTTTACTTTACATACTTAAAACAAACAGGTATTGATTATCAGCAGGTGAACTTTGAGAATTTATCTAACTTCGTTGCTTGGCTTAGGAATCCATATGAAAGCAATAAAGTTATACCACACAAAACAGTACCAGCTAAACGCAGTGAAAGAACGGTAAACAACTACCTTACGGTAGTTACATCATTTTATGATTACCTATACCGAAACGAATTAATTGATTCTGATATTGTTGAAAAACTAATGAAAAAGGTGTTTGTAGGTGCTGGCGGAAACCGATACAAGGGATTCTTACATCATGTAAATGAGGGCAAATCACTTTCTAAAAATGTTCTTAAATTAACTGAACCAAAAGAAAAAGCAAAGGTATTTACAAAAGAACAAGTTGATTTAATCTATCAAACTACAACTAACATTAGAGATAGATTTCTGGTGCGGTTACTTTTTGAAAGTGGATTGCGTATCGGAGAGGTTCTTTCGCTATTTCTCGAAGATTTTCAATTCGATGCCAAACAAAGGAAACACAAAATCCAACTAACAGATAGAGGTGAACTACCTAACGGGGGTAAGTTAAAGACCGGAGAGAGAAGATTAGATATCTCTCAAGGACTCATGGATTTATACGACGATTATTTGTACGAAGTGCTTGATGAATATAATCCAGACCATAACTTTGTGTTTGTGAAGATTTGGGGGAAAAATGTCGGGGAGCCCCTTACCTATTCAGACGTCTATGCGACCTTTAAAGAGGTTGAGAGGAAAACAGGCATACATATTACTCCTCATATGTTCCGACACACTCACGGAACGATTTATTACCTTCAAACGAAAAACATTAAGATCGTGCAAGAGCGCCTAGGTCATGCACAAATACAGACAACGATGAACCTGTACGTCCACCCTTCCGAAGATGATATCCGAAAGGAATGGGAGAAGGCTTCCCATGCCTTTGAGATTGGGCGAAGCAAAGAGAACAAGGAGGAAGACTTTCAATCAGATATTCCTGATGGAGCAGTTCCTTTTTAAACGAGATTGGTATTTCAGG
>NZ_JAOPHO010000088.1:0-13044 GCF_033141925.1 Peribacillus sp. CSMR9 | reverse complement strand
CCCCGATTGAATATCGAGAAAAGGCCGCAGCTTGAAATACTCTTTTTTTATTGTCTACTTGACAGGGTTATGTGCACTTTAACTCTTTTTAAAGAGAAGGAATGTGATTTAATTGTTGGTCTAGGCGGAGGAAGTTGCATTGATGCTGCTAAGACGGTAGCTCTATTGGCTAGAAATAAAAGCGCTTTAATTGAATATATGGGTGTGGAAAATGTGATTATAAATGATCCCGTTTCAGTAATAGCTATTCCAACAACAGCTGGAACAGGATCTGAGGTGACTGATGCCTTAGTTGTGACTGATACTATTAAAGATTTAAAAATGATGATTAAACAACCTAAAATAATGCCACAGGCAGCTATTGTTGACCCAAGTCTAACGCTTTCATCACCAAAAATGTTAACAGTTGCCACAGGGATTGATGCATTATGTCACGCTTTAGAAGCTTATATCTCACGTAAGTCTCATCCTTTAACTAATACACTAGCTTTATCATCTATCAAATTAATTATAGATAACATTCAACGTGTTTATGAAGATGGAAATGATTTAGAAGCAAGAACACAGATGGCTTTAGCTTCAATGCAAGCAGGCATTGCTTTTTCTAATTCATCCGTATGCCTTGTACATGGGATGTCTCGGCCAATTGGTGCCTTGTATAAAGTACCACATGGGATTTCGAATGCAATGCTTCTATCAGCTGTGTTGGAATTTAGTGAAGGCAGCTGCGTTGAAAAACTAGCTCAAGTAGGTCGGACAATTATGGAGGGCATGGAGCAGCAAAGTGATGTGGTCGTGGCAAAAGAAACCGTATTTTTCATTAAAAAACTATGTGTTGATTTAAATATTCCTAATCTTAAAGCGTGGGGAATTAATGAAGAAGATTTTGAACAATCTTTAGAGAAAATGGCAACTGACGCATTAGCAAGCGGAAGTCCAGGGAATCACCCCCGAGTGCCTAGCAAAGAGGAAATTATTGATCTATATCGGGTCTCCTTTACTAATGACTATTCAACTATGAAACTACTCAAAAAATAATATTGAATTTGGAAAGGGGGGATTGGTTAATATGGCAATTAGTTTTTTAGGTTTAATAGCTGGCCTTGGACTACTCATGTATATGACCATTAAAGGGATAAACATCATTATTGCAGCTGTGTTGTGTTCTGTTGTTGTAAGTATCACAGGCAAGCTTAATCTAATGGGAGCGTTAACAACAGACTACATGGGGGGCTTCACTGGTTTCTTCGCTTCCTGGTTTTTAACATTTTTACTAGGTGCAATTTTTGGGAAAGTCATGGAAGATACAAAATCTGCAAATTCAATTGCAGATTGGGTTCAGCGTAGATTCGGAGCTAAACGTGCAGTATTTGCTGTTGTAACCGCGTGTGCGCTTATGACGTATGGTGGTGTAAGCGTATTCATCGTTGCCTTTTCCGTTTATCCTATTGCAGTTTCTTTGTTTAAAAGTGCTAATTTACCTCATCGTTTTATACCTGGTGCACTTGTCTTTGGATCCATCTCTTTCACTATGACATCGCCAGGGTCACCAGAAATACAAAATTTAATTCCTACTGAACATTTTGGTACGACTCCAACTGCTGGAGGTTGGGTGGGGGTGGTTATTGCTCTATTAATTATGGTTGGAGGTGGAATTCTCTTAGGAAGGATGGTTCAAAAAGCCGTAGATAGAGGAGAAACTTTTTCTATGGACCACATTGCTGAAAGTGCATCGAATGAGGTTGCTGCAACTCGGCTGGAAACAGAGGATGACCTGAATCAAGGAGTATCTAAAAAGGGCTTGCCTAATATAATTATTTCGATCATTCCTTTGATCTCTGTAGTAGCAGTTTTAAATATTGTTGCCAAGTATATCCCGACGGATCAAGCGGTATTGGTTGCTTTATTTGCGGGAATTGTTGTGGGATGGGCGCTTATGTATAAAAATGCTATTGGCACTCATTGGAAAGCCCTTACTATAGGGGCAGAAAATGCACTTAATGCCATTGCTAATACATGTGCTGTTGTAGGATTTGGTGCAGTTGCAGCAAAAGTACCAGCATTTACTGCTATTGTGGATACGCTTACTAATATGCCTGGGCTAGAATATGCGGGTCTTGCAATGGCTGTTACGACTATAGCCGCTATAACCGGTTCAGCCTCTGGCGGTTTAGGAATCGCTTTACCTATACTTGCACCTATTTATCAAGCACAAGGTTTAGATTCGGGAGCTATGCATCGAATTTCATCCATTGCTTCCGGTGGACTAGATTCTTTACCACATAACGGATACGTCGTTACTACTATCAGATCGGTATGTAAAGAGACACATCAACGAGCATATAAGCCAGTATTTGTTCTCAGTGTGGTCGTACCTACAGCAGCTTTAGCTTTAGCAGTTATCTTATATATGATTTTTTACTAGATGATACCTGAAGGGGAGAAAGAGAGATGAGTTTAAAACATAGGATAGGGTTTATCGGATTAGGAAATATGGGTTTACCTATGGCAGAGAATTTGATTAGTCACGAATATATAGTATACGGTTTTGACATTAATCCAACAGCCATTGTCAAATTTCAAGAAATTGGTGGACATGTATGTCAAAGTATTAAAGAAGTACTCCAACATGCGGATGTGATATTTATTAGTTTGCCTTCACCAGCTATTGTTGAGATGACATTTTTCGAAGAAGGCATTATTAAGTATGGTTCTGATAATTTAATGATTATTGATACAAGTACAGTAACACCAGAATTAAACCGTAAAGTTTTTACTGCTTGCCAGAAAAATAACTTAAGATACTTAGGTTCTCCAGTAAGTGGCGGTGTTATTGGTGCCGTTAATGCAACCCTTACATTTATGGTTGGCGGACCTAAAGTATACTTTGATGAAGTGCAGCCACTGCTAAATATTCTAGGGAAAAATCTGTTTCATGTTGGAGAAAATCCAGATAGTGGCACTGTGATTAAGTTAATCAATAATTTGATGATCGGCTTCTATACCCAAGCAGTTGGGGAGGCGCTAACTCTTGGTGAAAATATGGGCTTAGATCACGAGCGTATGTTTGAAATCCTAAATGTAAGTTATGGCCAAAGCAGAATATATGAAAGAAATTATAAGGAGTATATCGCCGATAATAACTTTGAACCTGGCTTTACAACAAATCTGTTGTTAAAAGATTTAAAAATAGCTAAGCAAATGGCTGAGGAATGTGGAATTAAGCTTCCAATTGGAGACCACTTGGTAGATTGGTATACGCAGGCAGCGAATGAAGGTTATGGAGAGAATGATATGTCTGCTGTTTACTTATTGACTAAGAAGCTAGCCGAAAAAGCAATACAAAAAAAATAATAATAAATTAGGAGGAATAAAATATGACTATGATTAAAAGTGAATTTAATACGAAAACATTAACTCATTTTATTGGTGGAGAAATGAAACCTGGCAGAAGTGAACGCTTTGGAAAGGTATATAATCCTTCAACGGGTGAAGTAACGGCTTTTTGTCCATATGCTTCTGAAGAGGAAGTAAATGAAACAATTGAAGTGGCACATTCTGCTTTTGCAGCTTGGAAAAATACGTCTGTAGCAAAAAGAGTGGAAGTTATTCATCGCTTTAGAAGCCTTCTAATAGAGGAAACAGAACGACTGGCAATTATAATAGGTCTTGAAAGCGGCAAAACAATTTCTGATGCAAAAGGTGAAATTAGTAGAGGAATTGAATCGGTTGATTTGGCGATAAATGCTCCACATATGTTAAAAGGTGAATACTCTGTCAATGTTGGTGGAAATATCAACTCTTTTTCAATGAAACAACCTCTAGGTGTAGTTGCAGCGATTTCTCCATTCAATTTTCCAGTAATGGTACCGCTCGCAATGACTTCTATGGCAGTAGCTTGTGGAAATGCGGTAATTTTAAAACCCTCTGAACGTGTTCCGAACTCAGCTTTATTTATCTCGGATCTATGGAAAAAAGCGGGCTTACCAGATGGGATTTGGAGTATCATTAACGGTGACAAAGAGGCAGTTGATGCATTACTTAAAAATCCAAAAGTATATGCCATATCTTTTGTAGGTTCTACTAGGGTAGCTGAATATGTTTATCACGAAGGAAGCCGAAATAATAAAAGAGTAGCTTCTTTTGGTGGAGGAAAGAATCATATGATTATTATGCCGGATGCTGATTTAGATCAAGTTGTTACTGCCTTCCTAGGTGCAGCATTTGGTTCTGCATCCCAACGCTGTATGGCGATTTCAGCAGCTGTTCCGGTTGGTAAAGCTACAGCTGATGCATTTGTAGCAAAATTAAAAACTCGTGTACTAGAATTAAAAGTAGGGGCATATAATGACAAGAATGCAGACTTCGGAGCTGTAATTACACAAGAATCAAAGGATTCTGTTATCAAGTATATTAATGAAAGTCTTGAAGAAGGTGCACAATTATATGTGGATGGCCGGAATCCTAAAATATGTGAAACGGAAAAAGGTTTTTATTTAGGACCAACGATTTTAGATCATGTTACTCCTGATATGAAAATTTATCGTGATGAGGTGTTCGGACCGGCACGTATTGTGGTACGCGTAAATAGCTTAGACGAAGCAATTGAATTAATTAATAATCACGAATATGGTAATGGTGTTACGATTTTCACAGAAAATGGGTCTGCTGCAAGGAAGTTCTCAGAACAAATTGAAGTGGGAATGGTCGGTGTGAACGTACCGATTCCGATCCCAGTCGGATACTACAACTTTGGAGGGTGGAAGCGTTCGAAATTCGGGGAAGGCCACATGTTTGGTCCAGACACCGTTCGCTTTTTCACAAAAACCAAAACGATTTCAGAAAGATGGCCTGAATCCAAAGACCACGAAAATAAAGCGGAATTTTCATTTCCAAGTAATCAATAACTAAATAATTTCATTACATTGAGATATTTCGAATTTTCATAGGGAAATGTAATTAACAAATGAAATATATTGAAATAAGCGCAAAACGCTTGGATGATTTTATGATTCCAAGCGTTTTTTTGCTTGAGGGGCTCTATTTTTTTTCAAACCTGATATTTAACGGTCTACAGGAATGCTAAAGGGGCAAGATAGTTCCTTAAGGAATGGTACAATGAAGGAAAATTAACGAGGTGCAAAAATGCTTTTAAACGACTTTATGAATGAGAATTTCCCGAACTTAGAACTTAGACCACCCTTGTTTTATAGTTGGAAAATTGGTATCCGTTTTGAATTAGGTGTGGACTATGATAGAGATAATGATTATGAAAATAGCCCATATCTACAAGGAGTATATAAAAGGGCTATCACTTTATTTAAGTCCTTGCATTCTCATAACGATGATATTTATATCGTAGTTGACGTAAACGATTATGCAGATGGTTATAAACATAAATCAAAAACTTTTTGTCGTTATATTAAAGAGAAATCGGTCTTATATGGGTTAAACCAAAAAACAATTCCCTATATTTTTCCTGACGATGATGATGAAGGAACATATAAAACAGATAGATTTACTTTAAAATGTAAAACGTCTGACTTCAAATACATTCCTATGTTAAAAGCAATCTGCAATAATGATATGGGTATAAGACCAAGTATTTTTAATAGAGTCTATTTTATCAACATCAACAGGAAAACTATATTTCACGTTTATGATGACAGGGGTTGTGATTTATTGGCGACCTCTCCCGAAACAATAAGAGATGTTTATGACAAATACAACGATTGGATATTAGATTACGACAGAAATGAAATAGACGAGACATTCAAATAAAGGATGTCTCCTTGTTGAACTAACAGGTGCTTTACTTCATTATCAGGAGCTAATCAGCTGCTCATTTCATTTTCAGTTATTACAGGAATGCTGCCCCTTTAGTTGCATAAGAGTTTGAACGAAAAAAGACCTCTTGATAAGATGAATGTGTCCTAAGCTGGCAGCTAAAAAGGACAAAAACATCTATTTGGAGGTCTCACAATGAATTATAACCAAAATCATAAAATCTCTCAAATTACTTCTGAAACCTTAATTGTGGGAGTAGATATCGCCAAGCACAATCATGTAGCGAGAGCACAGGATTTTAGAGGATTGGAACTGGGTAAAACGTGTTTCTTTGAAAACTAGAGCAATAGTGAGATTGTGTTTAGTTTATTGAGGGAGTTTAGTTGAAGAAGAACTGAATAAATAAAAACAGCCAGGTTATGGCTGTTTTTCTATAAAAAATCCAAATGCTTTCAATAAAAACGGAAAATTCAATCACCCAATCAGATTTATGGGATAATTTGATTAATTCCAGTTTTTCTCTATAAATTGAACTGCAGGTTGTAAATTTGTTTTGTTAGCAATTGAAATGACAGCGGGAACTACAGACGGGTCCGTTTTGGAGAAATTAGGGATCCTTGGATTTAACCGAAAAAAACGATTTCCTAGAAGCTGAGAACTGACCATGGATTCATAGTAAGCGGATCCACTAGCGACAATCTGAAGAAATGGCAGTAAGGGTTCATTGGGCGATCGGTCCAAAAGGACTCCCCAATTTGGGGGAAGGTTCTTCATATTTTCGGGGCGTATGTTATCTGCACTCACCATCCCCCACCCCTTCGTATCTCTTCTTAATTGAGTCGGCTCTTCACCTGTTCCAATGGATAATACCGCAATTTGATCCAACGGCTGTTTGGCTTTCCCCACTGCAAACGCGATACTGGCTGTACTGGGGTTAGTTGTTACTGTATACCCATCCACGTAGTTTTGATAGGCTCGTTGTGTCGCGGGAGCACCACTGCTCCGTAGTATTACATCACTCGCTTTCTCATTTAAATAGGGAGAGCCAGGAAAGTTGTGGAATAACACAGGAGTCCAACGATTCAGCTCCGGTGAGAATAAATGAAATGCAGGGACAACAATTCGTCTTTTTAAGTCTTTGAGGAGAAGATCTGGTGGAAAAAATGTTTGCACCGCTTTAACGAAACCAGAATATGGTAATTGTTGGTTGAAAACAGGTCCACCTGGTCGGGAAACGCTGAATGCCGGCAGGATTTTATCCTTAAAAAACTGGAGTGTCTCCTTGGGCGATCTTCCACTTGCTAACGCAAGGGCAGTGAATGAACCGATTGAATTTCCTGAAAAAACATTGGTTCGCCTAATTAATTTTGGGTTGTGCTGAGCCAGTCTGTTCAAAAGTTGTAAACTTAAAGCACCTAATGTACCGCCTCCATCAAAGGACATAATCCGATATTTTGTCAAAGCAGATTTCTCCTTTCTAATCTGATCACAAGTATCATTAAGTATATGTTTATTTTTTGTCTGTAGTATGGGTAATGAATACCTCTTTGACCTGAAATCCTTCAGGAGCCGGATTATGTAGCTAAACATCCAAGGAAAGACTCCATCAAGTATATAAAAAAATATTACGACAAGGGTAGAGGAGACTACGTTTGAGTGGCATTACGGGCCAGTGATGAAAAAGTCAGAAAGTACAACCCCAAAAAAAAGCTTGAAAGAAAATAAAAAAGCCATAGCGGTGGGCTACGGCCTACAAGCATGCAAAATTTTAGCTGGGTGACAATCCCGATCTCCAACGAGGGCGACGGCTGCCTGTTCCGTCCTCAAACAGGTTATTTTGCAGCCTTGTGCACAATAGGTTATTGATTATTTTTATTATATATCGTGCGATCATTCAAGATGGAGGTCGCTTTTTCCAAAAACAGGATTGTGAAGAATTACACTTAAACTACCATGAAAATTAAACACTAATAATCAGGAAAAAGACCATATTAAATAAAGCGCAAACTTCAATTTTTTGAAAAAGAGAGCAGCGCCCTATTAAAGTTCTCCAAATAAATCGGTGGTTAGGATGCTTCTGATATATTTACGAAGGGGGCTAGGGTGGGACAACAAAACTTGCAGCTTGGAGATTTTTATTAAAAAGATAGAGAAAAGGCGACTTAATTGTCGTTTTTATTTTGCACTCAGAATAAAGGTTTTGAATTACATATTCTCTTATTCAAAGTAGCATCGTTCTAGTGAAATACATAAGTAATTTTAAAAAAAGGCTCTTTTCGTAAAGATTGTTGTTTTTAAAACGAAACTATTTAAGGTTGATTGGAGCGGAAGTGCGAGACTCCTGCGGGAGCAGCGGGACAGGTGAGACCCCACAGGCGTTTACGCCGAGGAGGCTCACCGCCCGCCCCGCGGAAAGCGAGCATCTGGAGGGGAAATCAACCACAACTCACTACCTGGTAAATAGCAACAAAGTATGTGAAAACAGCCTTAAAAAAACTACTCGGTATGAGCGTCAAAAAGAACAATCATCAAAGATTCTTGGAGACAAATTTATCAGTTACTATAGTGAAGTTTACTTCTTAATTATTTTAAGAATAACCTCGATAGAATATATATTTTAATCTAATACTCAAGTATACAAGGTGACCTAATATGAATGTTTCAAAATGATTTGATTGTGATTCGAATTGTATACGTAATGAATTAAAGGGGGTATGGTGATGTGCCCGAATAAATCAATAAGTGGATTTAGGAGAGAATTGGATGACATACTTGAAACAATTCGTACGTAATCGGAGAAGAAGAGAAAAGACCGAGGTATTAACCGCACTCATTCCAGAAAGCTTGTACGGTGATTTCAAAGGTTACTGTGACGAACTGAATTTATCTATCAGTGAAGCGATTTGTCTGCTGATAGAACGTGAAATGACAGGGTATCTGGAGAATTAGCAATCACGGACAAATACAAAATGAATGATGATGTAGTCAATGTGAATACAAAGGTAGTCAATAAGATTGCAAAAGATGTAATTCAAATACAAATAGATTCGTAACGACACAATGGCAAGTAGACGCACAGCTTCCATGTCCTTATAGTGGTCAGTGGGTGGCAGCTACTAACTTTTCCAGACATGCCAAGCGACAGACACTTAACAACCACACAGATATCTTCACGAATGCGAAAAAAGCTGAAATATGAACTAAATAAGACGTAATTTTGGATTAACAATAGTTTAAGAAGAAAGGTACGTTCATTGCTATAAATCAGTTTTCATAGTTCTACCTGTAAATATGAAATCTGTAGTAATTTACCTTAATGCAAGTGGTAACCTACTTGGTCTCGAGTGTTAAATTTAAGAATGTTTATTGAGAAACATATTTTCAATTATCTGATTAATCAATATATTAACCATTGCCAATTTGTAGCCTGTAGTATAAAATTCTATGAAACTCTTTCTTTTCGCAATTAGTTTCATAGACTTTTTTTAAGGGGGATGGACTTTGAATTGGAAAAAGAAAATTAGCATGCCATTATTATCTGCTGGACTTGCATTTAGTGCGTTTACACCCGGAGTTATAAGTCATGTGAATTTATCTCAAGAAGTTAAGGTTTCTGGAAAAGAGGGAGCACCAATTGATTTAGGGATTGCAAATGATGACCGGCTAATTGAGATGTTAAAGAAAAATGGATCGATTCCAAAAGATGCGACGACCACAGAAGCAGATAAGGCATTACAAAAGTATTTACATAAGCTAGCGACAGCCTCGGAAACTAATAAAAAAGAAAATTCTTTTGAAAAGAAGCAGGCCGCACTAAAAGAACAAGTTAAAGCAAAAATGGATAGTAACGGTCTAAATGAGGGAAAAGGAAACAAGTCAGGGCAAGCAAAGCAAAATACTGTTTCCTCTGTCAAAAAAGAAGATTGGGATGGTACGGAAAGGAAAGACGAGGTCCTCGTTCTATTAATTGATTTTCCTAATCTTCCACACGGACAATTAACTTCCGATGAAACAGACATGTATTATAGCGGACCCGATGCATACTCCAACCAACATTATCAGGATATGATTTTCGGTGAAAATGGCTATGTCGGTCCGGATGGTAAAAAGAAGATCTCCATGAAACAGTATTACGAGCAACAGTCCGGCGGCAGTTATACGGTGGATGGTAAGGTTGCCGGCTGGTATACAGCCAAACATCCAGCTGCTTATTACGGCGCTCATGATGAAAATGCCGGTAATGATAAAAATCCAAGAGCACTTATTCGGGAAGCCCTTGCTGATGCGGCTAAAGATCCTTCAATTGATTTGAATCAATATGACAAAGAAGATCAGTTTGATTTGGACGGTGACGGCAATATGCGCGAACCAGATGGAATCATTGACCATGTCATGGTCATTCACTCTGGTGTCGGGGAAGAAGCAGGCGGCGGTAAAATTGGTGAAGAGGCAATTTGGTCTCACAGCTGGGATCTAGGCGGTCTCTACCCAATTCCCGAAACAAAAGCGGATGTAAACTATTTTGGTGTCGATAATTTGTTAGGACTAGCCTATACCATTGAACCAGAAGATGGAGCTGCGGGCGTATTTGCTCATGAATTCGGTCACGATTTAGGCTTGCCGGATGAGTATGACACTCTTTACAGCGGTTTAGGTGAACCAGTCAGCTACTGGTCACTCATGTCAAGTGGAAGCTGGACAGGGAAAATTCCAGGTACGGAACCATCTGGCTTCAGTCCATATGATAAAGAGTTTTTACAGCAAACGATGACAACAAATGACTTTATGCCAAACTGGCAGTCAGGAAGTCAAATAAATGTAAATGATGTTACTTCTAAAGGAACAGAGTACTTGCTTGATGAAGCAAGTACAAAAGGCACAAATGATGATGTTGTTAAAGTAAATCTTCCTGAAAAGGAGATATTAGTTAATACGCCTGCAAGTGGAAAGTCAGAGTACTTCAGTGGGAGTGGAAATAATCTAAGTAACAAAATGAACACGACTATTGACTTATCCAATGCTACTTCTGCTCAACTTACATTTAAAACCTGGTACTCTATCGAACAAGATTATGATTATGCTACTGTTCGTGTCAATGGTCAAACGGTTCATGGTAACATCACAACGAATGATGATCCTCAAGGGTCAAATCCAGGCAATGGTATTACAGGAGATTCCGGAAACAAATGGGTAGATGCAACATTTGATTTATCTCAATTTGCTGGACAAAAAGTCCAATTAAGCTTCAATTATGTCACTGATGGCGGATTGGCAATGGCTGGTTTTTATGTTGATGATATCAAGGTAAGTGCGGGTGGCAGCACAATTCTGTCCGATGATGCGGAAGGAACTTCACCATTTACTTTTGTAGGTTTCTCCAAATCTGATGGCAAAAAACATGCAAGTCAGTATTACCTTCTTGAATGGAGATCCCATAACGGTTCTGATTCAGGTTTAGCCAATGTGAACCGTAAAGGAACCATGTTATCTTATGATCAAGGTTTAGTAGTTTGGTATGTTGATAACTCCTACGATAACAACTGGACAGGTCCAGACTACCACCCTGGTGATGGTTTCTTAGGTGTTGTCGACGCCGACCAGCACAATAATATCTGGCATAATAAGGACTGGAAGGATCCAAACGGTGTATATGATGTTAATAAAGTCCTTGGCTCAAACAGCTATCAAATGCATGATGCAGCATTTAGCTTAAACAAAGGTAGTAAAGTGACCATTGGTGATTCTTCTTTCTACTTGAAAGATAACTTTACTCAAAGCAATGCCATGTTTGATGATAATCAGAATTACAGCAATACCCAAGCTCCTGACGTTGGCCGTAATATTCCAAAATTCGGACTAAAGGTTCGCGTAGTTGGCCAAAGTGCTGACGGTACTGTAGGTAAAATTTTACTTTATAAATAATAAGGTGGTTCTCTTATTTAAAGTGTATCCCTTGTAAAGGATATTTTAAAAAAAGCTAGAAAGCATTGAACAGATGATCCCTGTATTGTGAAGTGAACACAAAAAGTTAGACAAAGTATTTTAAGCAGCTGCTAAGGATTGGATCCTGTATTTTACAGGACTCAATCCTTTTAGTTTTGCTTACTTCATACTTCTGAGCTACATTTTTAAAAAATTCATGACCCTCAATAAAAAAATGAACGGCAGCTAGCTTAGTTTCTAACGAATATTTTGTCATAAAAAAACTGCACCTCCAATTGTTAATTGTGACTAACAATTGGGGTGCAGTTCATACTGAGGGGCTCTGTTTTTTTCAAAGCCGATAATTAATGCTCTACAGGAATGCTAAAGGGGCGGGATAGTTCCATTATACTGAAAGCATTTAGATTTAAAAACCGCAAAAAAGGAGCCCGCCAAATCAAGATGACTTTGGCAGGTCAATTCAATATTGTCTATAACCTGAAAAGGATTCGAAGAATCATGGGGAAATACAACATCATATGCCCATTCAGAAAAGCAAATCCATACAAGCTTATGATGAAAGCTACCCAGGAACACAGAGTCCTTCCGAACCTTTTAAACCGGGAGTTTAAACAGGATATCCCTTATAAAGTATTGCTTACAGACATCACCTATCTTTTTTACGGGAATAGACAAAAGGCATATTTATCAACGTTTAAAGATGCCTCTACTAATGAGATTCTGGCTTATCATGTCTCAGACCGCATTACCATGGATATCGCTACTGATACCCTTAACAAATTGAAAAAGAATAGGGAGATTAAGTTGGCTAAAGGTTCCTTTATCCACTCCGATCAAGGAACCCACTATACACACCCAGACTTTCAAAGGTTAGTAAAAAAGTATAAATTGGGCAAGTCTATGTCAGAAGGGGGAATTGTTGGGACAATGCCCCGCAAGAATCATTCTTTGGACATTTTAAGGACGAAGCTTATATAAAGCCATGCCAGACTTTAGGGGAGTTAAGAAGGGAAATCAAAGAATATATGACTTATTATAACCAGTATAGATATCAGTGGGATTTAAAAAAGATGACCCCTGTTCAATACAGAGATCATCTTCTAGAGATAGCCTAACCTTTTTTTAAAATTGTCCTTTACATAGGGTACAGTTTATAACAGAGACCTCCTTTCTTATACTCCCTAATGCTAAACATTCTCTTTGCTGTCATTTACTTGTTTTGCTACTTTTTGGTGAATTTCTAATTTCAATCCAATTATACATCAATAATCCATATTATCCCATTTTCGCTGTTTATCATTTTTTTACTTAATC
>NZ_JAOPHO010000087.1:0-13122 GCF_033141925.1 Peribacillus sp. CSMR9 | reverse complement strand
CATGTATTAGGCACGCCGCCAGCGTTCGTCCTGAGCCAGGATCAAACTCTCCGAAGAAATGTTTGACTTGCTCATTTGCTTTTTTGATAGTGTGTGCTCACTTAAAATTTAACGTTGGCGCTTTGTTTTGTTCAGTTTTCAAAGAGCGATTCTTCGTCGTTACTTCGTAAGCGACTTTATTATCTTATCATTAACTCATTCTAATGTCAATATTTATTTCACATTTTTTTCATTGAGTATTTATGATGTCGTTATTGGCGACTCCTAATATACTATCAGGTTGTTCTTTTTTCGTCAATGGTTTATTTACATATTTTTAAAAAAACCTAAATGAACGATAACATGATAAAAACCTCAAGGAGTTTCCATGAGGTTTTTCAGAGTAACATCGACGCTAATGCCTTTTAAATGACCCAATAGCCAATGGCCGCCAAAGCTGCAACTCCTGGTATTCCAAGCAGGCCGGCGACTGCTGAGGTAACAGGGTTGATGGGTACATGAATGCCCGCTTGATTCCCAAGTGTATTCAAAAAGAACAAAAAGGCTGCACCGATAATGATCTTTATAATCCCCTGCCCTATAAACCGGACGGGTCTTAATGGCGCCCCTATAATGAGGAGCATTAAAATCAGGCCGCCAACTACGGCAACAAAGACAACTGGTTCCAAAATCATTCCTCCCCGCAAGCTTGTACTTCACTTATATGAAGAGATCTTTGGATTAAGAACTCAAACAAAAAATGGCTATGAAGAAAATGCATTCCTTCACAGCCATCTACTTATCATCTTTTTATGCGGACATTCCTTCTTTTAACTTCCCTGAATAAGTAGAAATATTTCACTTCCGCCAGTCTTGTTTGGGCTATTACTTCCTCAGATGGATCAACGCTTTTTTCAAGTAATGATTTTTGATTATGCCAATTCCATTTCAAATGTTCAAGATCTTCGATTAATGACTCATTAAATTCATTTCGAAGTTTCTTTTTTTTACGAAAGAACAAGTGAAGTCCTCCCAGCTATCTTATATTTCTCTTCTTCCTTCAATTGCTTTTGATAGCGTCACTTCATCCGCATACTCCAAATCTCCGCCAACAGGAAGTCCGTGGGCAATTCGGGTCACTTTAATCCCTGACGGTCTTAGCAACCGCGAAATATACATGGCTGTCGCTTCACCTTCAATGTTAGGATTAGTAGCCAAAATGACCTCCTGCACTGTTTCATCTTGCAGGCGTTTTAATAAATCAGGAATGTTTATATCTTCTGGACCAATTCCGTCCATCGGTGAAATACTGCCATGCAGTACATGGTATAAACCATTGAACTCTCGCATCTTTTCCATAGCTATTACATCTTTCGGGTCCTGAACCACACAAATCAAACTTCTGTCCCTCTTTTGATCTTCGCAGATATAACAGGGATCTTGATCTGTAATATGACCACAGACTGAACAATACATAAGATTCCGTTTAGCATTCACAAGTGCTTTTGCAAAATCCAAAACAGTATCTTCCTTCATGCTTAGTACATGGAAGGCTAATCGAGCAGCCGTTTTAGGCCCAATCCCCGGCAATTTCATAAAACTGTCAATGAGCTTGGAAATTGGTTCTGGATAATGCATCATATTCCCCCTAAAAATCCCAAAAGAAACCTCCTGAAAGGAAGTTTCTTTTGAACTTGCTTAAAACATACCCGGAAGGTTCATTCCCTTAGTGAATTGTCCCATCGTTTGGTTTGTCAGTTCTTCCGCCTTTTTCAAAGCATCGTTAGTTGCAGCCAGCACTAAATCCTGAAGCATATCGATATCATCCGGATCGACAACTTCCGGTTTGATGATTACATCAACTATTTCTTTATGGCCTGTCACGATGACCGTTACCATTCCGCCGCCAGCAGTGCCTTCAATCTTTTTTTCACCTAATTCTTCTTGTGCCTCTGCCATCTTCTTTTGCATTTTTTGCATTTGTTTCATCATATTTTGCATATTACCGCCGCGCATACCCATTTTCCTTACCTCCAATTATTCTTTAATTTCAAGTAGATCATCGCCGACTAATTTTCTAGCCTCTGCTATAAAGGGGTCTTCTTCTTTTGATTCCGTTTCTTCTGGACCGTCGAACTGCTGTGTTGAAATGAAGTCCTCCCGCAATCTTTGCCACTGGCTCTCCGGAACACCAGCTATCTCCATACGGTGCCCGGTCAATTGCTGCATGATCGAGGCCATCACTTCCACGAAACGGTTATTTTCCATTGCCATTTGACAATGAATATCATATTTGAATTTTACCACAAAAGCTTCAGTTGACGCAGCAACAGGTTCTGCCTCCGTTAATAAAGCTGCCAATGACTTTTGGTTTTGCTGACCTAACTGTTCAAGCACTTCTCCCCACTTACTTTTCACAGCATTAAGATCTGGCTTTGTAGCTTGTTTCAAAACTTGATTGATCTTTCCTGCAGGTGCTTTATATGCCTTTTTAATGGCCCTTTGTGCTTTCGCCTGCTCTGCAGGTTTTTCTGTCATGGCTGCCGGAATGCCATTTTTATGCATTTCCATTAATTTTTTCTCTAAATCATCTATTTTCTGCTGCATCTGTTTAAGCTGCCCATCATCCATTTGATTTGACCTTTGCTCATTACATAATTTCACAAGTGCCACTTCAAGGAAAATCCTTGGATGATTTGTCCATTTCATATCCTGCTGTGTTTGATTGAAGCTTTCAATAATGGAGTAAATCGATTCAGAAGAGATGACTTCTGCCAATTCTTTAAATTGGGGATCTATCAATACACGCTCGAAGGATTCTGCCAGGGCTGGTGCAGTTTGATACAAAAGCATGTCACGGAAATAATAAATCATGTCTTCTATGAACCTAGCCGGATCTTTTCCCATAGCTAGCAATTCTTCAAGGACTTCAAGTGCCACCGCTACTTCTTTATCATATATAGCCTTTGCCAACCTGCTTAAAAATGCCTGCGAAACAGAACCGGTGACAGTCAATGCATCTTCCACGGAAACCGTCTCCGAACTGAACGAAATCGCTTGATCAAGAAGGCTTAGGGCATCTCGCATTCCGCCTTCAGCTGCCCTCGCAATGATATGCAGAGCTTGTTCATCACATGAAACACCTGTTTCTGCAATAATCTGTGACATCCTGCCAACGATATCTAGAGGCTGAATTCTTTTAAAATCAAACCTTTGGCAACGGGAGATGATCGTTAGTGGAATCTTATGAGGTTCTGTCGTCGCCAATATAAAAATTACGTGCTTCGGAGGTTCTTCCAATGTCTTTAAAAGCGCATTGAAAGCGCCTTGTGAAAGCATATGTACCTCATCAATGATATAAACTTTATATGTAACCGCGTTCGGTGCATATTTGACCTTATCACGAATGTCACGGATTTCCTCGACACCATTATTGGATGCTGCATCAATTTCTATAACATCTGATATGGAGCCATCAGTGATTCCGCGGCAAGTAGCACATTCGTTACAGGGCTCACTTGTCGGGGCATGCTCACAATTCACTGCTTTTGCTAGAATTTTGGCAGCACTTGTTTTCCCTGTCCCGCGTGGACCGGAAAATAAATAGGCATGTGAAACCTTCTGCCCGACCAAGGCATTCTGCAGCGTTTTCGTTACATGTTCTTGCCCAACTACATCAATGAATTGTTGTGGCCGCCATACCCGGTATAATGCTTGATACCCCACGGAAATCCCTCCTTTTTTCTCCATCTTGTTTATTATACATTACTGATTTCCTTAATTTCAAAGTCTAAAAGGAAATATTATGATTGCCTCATTGTTTTCAAAATACCAAGCAATTTACCATCTTGGCATAAAAAAAAACCCACCCGATACGAATGAGTTTTTTGTTTATGTAAAATAACTGCCGTGCACCTTCTGTCGATTAGCAACCATAAGCGTTACTTAAGCAGTTAGCTCGGCCCAGGCAACCCTGCGGCACATGAGAACTTCCACTTAATGCTGCTTCCTTCCGGACCTGACATGGTTCATGGAGTCCCATTGCGCAGGACCCGGGCGTCAACACCACTTACTTAAGGCAGGCCCTACAGAATGCTAACCTCGAGAAGGGATTCAACCTCGCTAGAGCGGATTGCGAGTACAGGGCACCGCTACCTCCCCGTCTAGCACGGCAAATGTAATACCAATTTCGCAGCGTCATGTCGACGCATAATTCATTATACTAAGGTAACAAAAAAAACGCAAGTGTTGTTCATGGACAGTTTGAATCCAAATTTATCAAATGAAGCTAAGCCTCATCTTCAACATTCGTTTTTCACCTATTTATTTTCTTCGATAATCTTGAGTGCTCTCTCTCTTTTCAAATTTTTCTTTTTATTCCTAAGCTCTTTAAAAAAAGAAGTCAATATCCAACCGCACTCTTCCCCTAATACACCGCTCGTTACTTCACATTGATGGTTGAAGCGTTCATCTCGAAGTAAATCCATAAATGTCCCTGCACATCCAGCCTTTGGATCGTGCGCTCCAAAAACAACCCGCCTTACCCTCGATTGTAAAATGGCACCTGCACACATGGGACAAGGTTCCAACGTTACATATAGCGTCGCATCCTCAAGGCGCCAGCTGCCAGTAGCACGACAAGCCTCATTGATCGCAAGTAGCTCTGCATGTGCCGTCGCATTCTGTTCTGTTTCCCTTAGGTTATGCCCCGTCGAAATAACTTGGTCATCTATTACGATTAAAGCGCCAATCGGCACTTCATTCAATGCCTGCGCCTTTTTAGCTTCCTTCAAGGCCAAATTCATGTAAAAAACATCATCCTTCATAAAAAAACCCCCTCAAATTAAGTAGGAGTAAACAGACAAATATAAGACAAAATAAAGGTCATACTACTTATTCTAATGAATAGTAACGCAAGCTGCATATGTGCTGCAAGTAAATTCTCACAATGAAGGAGGATATACCATGAATCGACCTAAATCGCCTTCTTTCGCCTTGCTTATCATTGATATGATCAATGATTTTGATTTCAAACACGGGAATATGCTCCTTGAACATACGAAGCTTATCATCGATCCGATTTTGAAATTAAAAAAGCAAATGCAAGAAAAGGGCTTTCCAATCATTTATATCAATGATCATTATGATTTATGGCAGGCTGACTTCGATAAAATAATTGATACCTGTAAAAATGAAAGAAATGGCCAATTAATTGAAACGATAAAACCACAACAAGACGAGTTCTTTCTCATCAAGCCGAAGCATTCTGCATTTTATGGGACCGCCCTCAACACATTACTCAAACGATTAAAGGTGGAAACCCTGATCATTACTGGTATAGCCGGTAACATCTGCGTCCTATTCACGGCCAACGATGCCTATATGCGGGAATATCAATTATGGATACCCGAGGATTGCATCGCTTCAGCATCAAAGGAAGATAATCATTATGCATTAAAGATGATGAACCATGTTCTTAAGGCATCCATTAAAAAGAGTGTGGACATTTAAGGTATTCACCAGAACAAGGCATTCCCCACCATATCCCCCTGTTACACACTCTTTCATTCTCCTTCATTAGCAAACTGACAAAAATATCACTTAAGTCCTAAGTCTGTGATACAATATCTCTTGGCTGAAACCTAATAAACTGGGAATTTCAGCTTGATACCTCATGAAGGAGGACAGATTGGATGAAATCCACCCCATTTATCACTGTCGAAGGTCCAATCGGCGTGGGAAAAACATCACTTGCAAAAGCTATCGCAGAGCATTTTCAATTTTCGTTATTAAGGGAAATTGTAGATGAAAATCCATTTCTAGGGAAATTCTACAACAATATTGATGAGTGGAGCTTTCAAACAGAAATGTTTTTTCTATGTAACCGTTATAAACAATTGGAAGATATCGAAAAAAAGTATCTTACTAATGACCAAGCCGTGGTGGCTGATTACCATATATTCAAGAACTTGATATTTGCTGAACGAACCCTAAAAAACGAACAATACAATAAATACCTTGAAATATTCAATATTTTAACACGGGATATGCCAAAACCTAATATGGTCATTTATTTAAACGCAAGTCTTGATACTCTGATCTCCCGCATCGGTAGAAGAGGCCGTGATTTCGAAAAAAATATATCTTCCATTTATTTAGAGCAATTATCCGCAGATTACCAAATATTCATGGAAACGTTTGAAAAACGGCACCCTGACATACCTGTGCTTACATTCAACGGAGATGAACTGGATTTCGTCGGCAACAAGGATGATTTGAAAACGATAATCACCCAAATAGAGAATGCCCTGCAAAAAGGAGTAAAGTCAAATGAACTTACGAAAGAAATATAATATTCCAAACAACGCCGTCATTACGATAGCAGGGACGGTTGGCGTAGGAAAATCGACCATGACCAATGCATTAGCCGATGCCCTTCAATTCAGGACATCCTTTGAAAAGGTTGATACGAACCCCTACCTGGATAAGTTTTACGATGATTTTAATCGTTGGAGTTTCCATCTGCAAATCTATTTCCTCGCTGAACGTTTTAAAGAGCAAAAAAAAATCTTTGAATATGGCGGCGGTTTTATCCAAGACCGTTCCATTTACGAAGACACTGGAATATTTGCAAAAATGCATCATGAAAAAGGTACGATGAACGATGTGGACTACGAAACTTACACAAGCCTTTTCAACGCCATGGTAATGACGCCATACTTCCCGCACCCTGATTTACTTATCTATCTCGAAGGTTCACTGGACGATATCCTCGACCGTATCCAAGAGCGTGGCCGTCCGATGGAACAGCATACCCCAATTGAATATTGGCAGGAGATGCACGGCCGTTATGAAGAATGGATTGATCAATTTAATGCCTGTCCTGTCCTTCGATTGAATATAAATGAATATGACCTTATGCAGGATGAAGCAAGTATCGAACCTCTTATAAAACGGATTGCCGAATATATGGAGCAAACCAAGTTGTTACGAAATATGTAAAACAAAAAAACCACCGGTTATCCGGTGGTTTTTTAATATATTAGAAAACAAAAATTCCGTTACATCTCTGTAACGGAATTCATCGATATCCAATTTATGCGCTGTGGTTATTAATAAGTTATGGAGGAGGTAGAGGGATTCGAACCCCCGCGGGATTTGACTCCCCTGTCGGTTTTCAAGACCGATCCCTTCAGCCGAACTTGGGTATACCTCCGTATCAACATTTATTATAATACATTGAATTAAAATCAAAGTCAAGCAGTCTAGAAAGTTTTTTGAAATAATTTTTAAACTTAGATAAAAAGGAGAATCAGCTTCTTTTATCAGAAGCTGATTCCTTTTTTCTTTAACTTACGGTTTAATGACCTCCACACCGCGCATATATGGTCGTAATACTTCAGGAATGATAACACTGCCATCTTCCTGTTGATAATTTTCCAAAAGCGCCGCGACTGTACGGCCGATTGCCAAACCTGATCCATTTAGAGTATGGACGTGTTCCGGTTTTCCTTTTGCATCACGTCGGAAGCGGATATTGGCCCTTCTAGCCTGGAATGCTTCAAAGTTACTGCAAGAAGAAATTTCACGATACGTTCCATAACTCGGGATCCAAACCTCGATATCATACTTTTTAGCAGCAGTGAAACCAAGATCTCCCGTACACATGCTTAGTACTCGATATGGAAGACCTAGCAATTGAAGGACCTTTTCGGCATGACCCGTGAGGTTTTCCAATTCCCCATAAGAATCTTCCGGCTTTACAAACTTCACTAATTCAACCTTATTGAACTGGTGCTGGCGAATTAACCCGCGGGTATCACGACCGGCAGAACCTGCCTCTGATCGGAAAGAAGCGCTGTATGCCGCATAACTTATCGGCAGATCATCCATGCTCATGATTTCATCACGATGGAAATTTGTCACAGGCACTTCAGCCGTAGGAATCAAGAAGTAATCTTCACTTTCAATACGGAAGGCATCCTCCTCGAATTTAGGTAACTGACCTGTGCCAGTCATGCTTGCACGGTTCACCATATATGGAGGCAGCATTTCTTCATATCCGTGTTCTTCAACATGAAGATCCAACATAAAGCTAATTAAAGCACGCTCTAACCGTGCACCTAGACCCCTATAAAATACAAATCGGCTTCCGGTAACTTTTGCTGCCCGTTCAAAATCCAGGATGCCTAAATCTCCAGCTACATCCCAGTGTGGTTTTGGTTCAAATTTGAATTCCGGCAATTCCCCCCATTTACGGATTTCAACATTATCGTCTTCCGTTTCACCAACTGGGACACTTTCATGCGGAATATTAGGAATGGAAAGAAGTAATGTTCCTAAGCGGGCTTCCACTTCACGAAGCTCATCATCGAATCCTTTGATTTGATCTCCAACTTCACGCATTTCGGCAATCAACTGGTCAGCATCCTTTTTCTCCCGTTTCAATACTGCCACTTGCTGTGAAACTTCATTCCTTTTGCTTTTCAACTTTTCCGTATCGGCAATCAAGGTTCGACGCTTCAAATCAAGCTCTTCAAATTTACCTAAATCTGTTAGATCTTCTCCTCTGAATTGCAGTACACGTTTTACTTCTTCAAAATTATTTCTTACATATTTCAAATCCAACATTTCCAGTTCCTCCTTAATATCTGATGGATCTTTCCAAGAACGCAAAAAACTCCCGTCCCCTGAAGAAGGGACGAGAGTTAACCCGCGTTGCCACCCTAGTTGAAGACATATGAAAAATGTCTACCACTTATCACGATAACGGCTTTTAACCGAAAGTACTTACTGACCCCATAAGGCTTTCCATACTCTGCTCCAGGAGGGATTCACAAGATTCTCACACCGATTTCCACCAGCCATCGGCTCTCTATAGAAAGAAATTCTTGTTACTATATCCTGTCATTGCTTTCTTATATAATCAGATTGTTTTCCATAATGTACTATAATTTTATACATTACGCAACCGTTTTATACACGAAACTTAAAACCAGCCTTTAACTGTAGAAGCTACACTGCTCCATACATCACCAAAGAATCCGCCAACCGCACGCATTGATAATACGAACCAGTTTGCCTTTTCAACAGACTCAGCAGCTACGACGTTAACCTTCACTGGATCGCCGTTAATGTACCCGTAATCTTCGCCGTTTTTAGGAGTGACTGTGATGTATCCAAGTTTTTCACCTTTTTTGATTGGTGCAGTCAACTTACCATCATCATTCAATTTGTTTTTATCGATCACTAAATCTGTTTTATAGTTATCTTTCTCACCATTTTCAACAAGTAGCTCGATCGCTTTTTCAGATTGAACCTTAACACTTTTTTCCTTACCTTTTACTACTGAAAGTGTTTCTTTCCCTTTCACTTGGTAATTGGCTGGAAGTACTTTTTCTTTTTTGAAGGTTGCATAAGCATAGTTCATCAGCTTAGTGCTATCCGCAAAACGTTCAGTTTTACTAGTGGACTTCATTACCACCGTGATATAGCGTTGGCCATCCCGGATAACCGTCCCTGTATGACCATAACCGGCAAAGTCAGTAGATCCCGTTTTCAGTCCATCTACGCCTTTATATTCAAATATCAGGCCAGGCAACATCCAGTTGAAGTTCGAATACTCTTTTCCATCACGGAACTTCAATTTAGGAATACTCGCAATTTTTAATACTTCCGGATAATCGTTTATTAGACGATAAGCAAGAAGAGCAGTATCTTTTGCTGTCATGATATTTTCTTCATCTGCTTTACCAGTAGGGTATTGCCCTAATAAATCGGAGTTATTCAAACCGCTGGCATTAACGAATTTATGGTTTTTTAAGCCTAATTTTGTTGCTTTTTCATTCATTAATTTAACAAAACTCTTTTCACTTCCGGAAATCAATTGTGCTAAAGCTACCGTTGCAGCATTTCCAGAATAGACAGCCATGGCTTGATATAGTTCTTTAACTGTGTAATCTTCACCTTCTGTTAACCCAACATTCGACAAATGCGGTGCTTTTGAAAGATCATGCACGTATTTATTTATTTTAACTTTTTGATCCCAACTGATTTTCCCATTTTTGATTGACTCCATTATGATGTATTCAGTCATCATTTTTGACATGGATGCAATCCCTAATACTTCATCGGCATTTTTTTCATACACGATTTGTCCTGTTTTACCATCAATGATGATGGCTGCCTCTGCTTTTAAACCTAAATTATCAGATTCAGCAACAGCTTCCCCCGGTTGATAGGCAAATTGCGACATAACAAGAGCAAAGACAAAAGTGAAAATGAGGGTAATCTTGCTGATTTTTTTCAATTTCCAATACCTCCAACTTTTAAGCTAATCTCTATAACAAAGAAGAAACTTTATGTGATTCCCTTGACACCTTGTATAGTTTATCACAGAAAAAATAAAAAAAATAGACAGAGTAATCGTAGACTCTGTCTATTTTAACAATAAATTTTAATGACGATTATATGTTAAATTCATTACATTGAATAATTCGGTGCTTCTTTTGTAATTTGGACATCATGAGGATGACTCTCTCTTAACCCGGCACCAGTCATTTTGACAAATTGAGAGTTTTCTCTCAAATCTTCCAATGTGGCTGTTCCGCAATATCCCATACCTGAACGAATGCCGCCAATCAGTTGGAAAATGGTATCTGAAAGAGGTCCTTTGTATGGAAGGCGCCCTTCGATGCCTTCCGGTACGAATTTCTTGTTATCTTCTTGGAAGTAACGATCTTTAGATCCCTTTTCCATCGCTGCAACAGAACCCATACCCCGATATACTTTAAAACGGCGACCTTGGAAAATTTCCGTTTCACCTGGGCTTTCAGTTACACCGGCAAGCATACTTCCAAGCATTACTGCATGTCCGCCTGCAGCTAGAGCTTTAACGATATCACCAGAGTATTTAATTCCGCCATCAGCGATGATCGTTTTACCATATTTCCTTGCTTCTGTCGCACAATCGAAGACTGCCGTGATTTGAGGAACTCCTACACCGGCTACAACCCTTGTCGTACAGATTGACCCTGGTCCGATTCCCACTTTCACTACATCAGCTCCCGCTTCAATCAATGCTTTCGTTCCTTCAGCTGTAGCCACGTTACCAGCGATGATCGTCAATTCAGGATATGCCTCGCTGATTTCCTTTACCATTTCAAGGACGCCCGCTGAATGACCGTGAGCAGTATCAAGCACAATTGCATCGACTTGGGACTTAACAAGCATTTCTACACGCTTCAATGTATCTTTAGTCACACCAACAGCAGCACCTGCAAGTAACCTTCCTTGCTTATCTTTCGCCGAGTTCGGGAACTCAATGACTTTCTCGATGTCCTTGATTGTAATAAGTCCTTTAAGAACACCATTATCGTCTACAAGGGGAAGCTTTTCAATTTTGTATTTTTGAAGAATCTTTTCTGCTTGTTCCAAGTTAGTTCCCACTGGAGCTGTGACCAGATTCTCTACAGTCATGACACTGGAAATCTTCAAAGAAAAATCGGAAATAAATCGCAAATCACGGTTTGTAATAATACCCACAAGTTTTCGATCCTCTAAATTGTTGACAACAGGCACACCCGAAATGCGATATTTACCCATTAAATGCTCTGCATCAAATACTTGGTGATCTGGCGTTAAGAAAAATGGATCGTTAATAACACCGCTTTCTGAACGTTTTACTTTATCCACCAGTTCAGCTTGTGCCTCAATAGACATATTTTTATGGATAATACCCAATCCGCCTTGACGAGCCATGGCAATTGCCATCTCAGCTTCTGTAACGGTATCCATTCCTGCACTGATGATAGGAAGGTTGAGCTTTAAATTTTCAGCTAAGCTGACTTGAAGGTTAACATCTTTCGGCAAAACCTCTGATTTCGCTGGAATTAATAGGACATCATCAAAGGTTAAACCTTCTTTTGCAAATTTATTTTCCCACATTATTTTCCCCTCCTGCTTAAAAATATTATTTGTAGGTTATCAATAGGACATACTACTGTCAAGAAGAGAAATAAATGTTTGATAATTCTATTAATTCGGAGGAGAGGCTGCAATGCCTGAAAACAATGATAATTTCGATAAATATACCCCTTTTTTTTCCGCATCTTCCTCACAACTTTTTTTACAAAAATGTTATATGCGTGAAAAAATAGAAGATGCAGAAATGAAAAGTTACGAAAACTGCTATCCATTTATATACCATCTTGAACATGGTAAAACATATTATAATCAGGCTGCCATAGCTCCACTTTCCATACAGCCAATCCTAATATTTTATGGATTCGCCCAATTGTTAAAGGCCTGCCTGCTCACTATTGATCCTAACTATCCTGAATCAACTTCGGTACTTGCCCATGGGGTAACTACAAGAAAAAGAAAAAAACAACAATACGAATTTTTAAAGGACGAAGTAAAAACGCAAAAGAATGGACTTTTCACCTGCATTGCCGAGAAATTATTTCATATCAAGCATCTGGAAGGTGAAAAATTTTCTATGGGGACGCTATTGAAGGAAATACCAGATATGCAAAACTTTACATGGCCCATTCCCCAGAAAAATTTCGCCGCCCTGTCACCCTCTTCGGATGGTTTTCAACTACCCTCAGCCATATTGGATAGCTATCAAATGTCCAGCAGTCGATTGGAAGAGTTTTTAAAATCCAAAACGAATCAAGTTTTCAGTATTTCAGAAGCTCCTCGAACACTGACTTTAAAAGCAGATAGCGTACTTATTCATAATGCTTCTTCTCCAATACGATATAACATGGCAGAAGGACAGTTCATGCTATCACTCAATAAAGATTCGTCAGCTTTTTCGTTACCTGAACTTTTAATCCATTATTTGATCTCTTATAACCTTAGTATAATAGCTCGTTATGAAACAGAATGGTGGGCAGAGCTGATGAAAACAATGCCTAATGATGATTACCCTTGCATTGTACAATTCCTTAAAATAAGCCAAGTTAAGGTGCCCTTTTTAATATTGGAATGGATTAAGTCCAAAAGGTTCAACTTTTGATCCTTCTAACTACCAATCGTGGTTGATCTGTCCTGGAACGCGAAAAAAGACCAGCCGGATGGCTGATCTTATAAATGGCTTGGCGGCGTCCTACTCTCACAGGGGGAAACCCCCAACTA
>NZ_JAOPHO010000086.1:0-13179 GCF_033141925.1 Peribacillus sp. CSMR9 | reverse complement strand
AGAAAACTTGGCAAAACCCATGTCCAATCGAAAAAAAGTGAGAATCACCTATATTAAGAAAAAGTTCAGATCCCACTCTAAGGTTCAGACCATGTTTTTTTACGGTTTGGGCCACAATAAGTAGTCTCTTTTATTTGCTCAAAAATTAAATTAATATTTAAAGGAAAACTAAAAAAATCTCTCGAATAAACAATAGACTTCTACCATCTTTTCATTCATACAAAATTTACACAATACTGTTCTCATTCGCTATCAAGCAAACAATCCATTCCATGTTTCTTTACCTGCTTGCTTATCTGCAGTAATCTTTTTTGCCTTTTGGTATTTATATAATGCCATCTCGGTATTTTCCCCGAATATTGCATCAAGGGGACCGGGGTCAAACCCTTCCATATAAAGTGCTGCCTGCAGAATCCATGTGATATTGCAGCTAGCTCCTTTTTTTATAGTGACGACCGCAGTCTTGGTTTTAGGTCCCCATTTTCCATCGACAACTAGCTTTTTATTGAATTGCTTATTCAGTTCCGCTTGTAAACCTTTTATAAGGGCCGAGCGGGTTTTGGGACCATAAACGCCATCTACGGCAATAGCCGTTTTATATCGGCTATTTATCGTTTTTTGTATGGAAATTATATGGCCATCACCTTTGCTGGTCTTTGGAGAAGTAATAAGAGGTTTTTTTCCTGCTTGTAACTGTTTATAGGATAACCCGCCCGTCATCTCCAAGTGGGGATAATCCCTGAATGAAGTCCAATCCCCGCCCCAGATAAATCCTAACTCTTTACCTATGGCAGCCACACGCTGCCATTTTGAGTTCACTGTCCATATCGCTTTCTTGCCATCATCACTCACAATGAAGAAATCAATAGCCAGTCCATAATTATGATAGGATTGGCCTGGCTTAGCGTTTGTCACAATGGGCTTAGCTAGATTACTATAGTTTTTTCCATTGTAAATATAAACCCGTCCTTGACCGTAAAGCGAAGCTTGTTCTTCCAAAGAACGATAACCCGCACTTATCTGTACATAAATCCCTTCATTATAAGCACGTTCAATCATTTCCAATGCTGAAGCCTTCACAACAGGATTCATCCCTTTGCCCATCTTTTTCACTGATCGATCCAATAACGTTCGTAATGCCACCGTCAATGTAATCCCCCCTATTAAGTTCCGTAAGCCGTTCCCTTTCAGACTTTATATAAGCCTTTTTAATGGAAAAGTAGCATGGTTGGGAAATTTTGTTCTCATTTATTAGAGAATGGAAGTAATAGGTTATTTAACAAACGTTCCAGCTGATTTCAGAAATCCGCTCCCTTTCCGCCGACTGTCTGACAAGCGTCTGTGGGGTCTCGGCTAGCCATTTATTCGGCAGGATTTGTCGCAAATTACTTCAAGCTAATAATGATTTCATCCATATAAAAAGTAATAAAACCTGTGAATGTTTTTTTTTGAGGGTTTGTTAAAATATGAATGTTGATTGGAACGTAGGGCACTCTCTTTCCGCGGGCGGCCCTTACGCGGGGTCTCCCTTGGAAGCGCTTTTCCCGCAGGAGTCTCGTACCTTCTGTTCCAATCAACTTTGTTTTAAAAATTCAGATACCCTTTTGTCGCCTGTTGTTTCCTCACTATAGAAAGGAAATTCCCCCTAAAACACCACAAAAAAATAGACTGCTTCCGTTCGCCCGTTTGCGAATGAAAGTAGCCTAATAATGAATTATTTTATTAATCTCTTTAACTTATGCTTTAATTTCAATAGAGGGGCTTATTGTAAAGTCAGCCTCTGTTTTACTTTTCACTTCATCAAGTGTGATGCCATTTTGCAATTCAATCAATTCCATGCCAGCTTCTGTAAATTGAAAAACAGCCAGTTCGGTAATCAGGCAATGGACGACCTTTTCTCCTGTCAATGGCAATGTACAGTTCTTTTTCACTTTGGATTCCCCATGCTTGTTCACATGGTCCATAATGACAACAATTCGTTTTGCGCCTTGGACGAGGTCCATCGCTCCGCCCATTCCTTTTACCATCTTCCCTGGAATCATCCAGTTTGCCAAGTCCCCATTCTCGGAAACTTCCATCCCGCCTAAAATGGCTAGATCGATGTGACCGCCGCGGATCATCGCGAACGATTCAGCGCTATCAAAAAATGATGCCCCTGATTTTGCCGTCACTGTTTCTTTTCCAGCATTAATCAAGTCCGGATCGACTTCATCCATTTGCGGATAAGGCCCGATTCCCAGTAAGCCATTTTCCGATTGAAGCATAACATTAAAGTCATTTGGAATCATGTTGGCAATCAAGGTCGGCATTCCAATCCCTAAATTCACACACATACCATCTTGGATTTCTTTAACGGCCCGTTCTAAAATCAGTTGTCTAGTCATTCGAATACTCCTCCTTTTTATGCGTTAGCGGTTGTAAGTCTTTCAATTCGTTTTTCATAGTCATTTCCTACAAGCACTTTCTGTACATAAACCCCTGAAGTATGAATTTCATCCGGATCGAGCTCTCCAGTGCCCACGAGCTCCTCCACTTCGACAAGCGTGACTTTCCCTGCTGTGGCAACGACAGGGTTAAAATTCCTTGCCGTTTTCCGATATACAAGATTACCGAAATGATCTGCTTTCCAGGCTTTTACAAAGGCAAAATCTCCGACTATTCCTTTTTCCATAATGTATGTGCGGCCATCAAACTCTTTATGTTCTTTACCTTTTGCGACTTCCGTTCCTACTCCTGTAGCTGTATAAAAGGCAGGAATTCCCGCTCCGCCCGCTCTTAAGCGCTCGGCCAGCGTTCCTTGGGGAACTAGCTCGACCTCCAGTTCGCCACTTAAGAATTGCTGTTCAAATAACTTATTTTCCCCTACATAAGAAGCGATCATTTTTTTGATTTGTTTATTTTCAAGCAAAAGACCCAGCCCCCAATCGTCGACTCCACAATTGTTGCTGACAATCGTCAAATCCTTTACACCTTTGTTACGCAAAGCAATGATGAGTTTTTCTGGTATCCCGCTTAATCCGAACCCGCCAACGATAATGGTTGCTCCATCCTCGATTTGTTGAATAGCGCTATCAAAAGATGTTAATAATTTACTCATTTTCCATCATCTCCATTCTTAATACTATTCTATTAAATAAACAGTGAAGTTGCAAAAGCTATGATGAACACGGTCACTGTTTTCAAAACCGTAATCGCAAAGATATCCTTGTAAGATTGACGATGTGTCAGTCCAGTAATGGCAAGCAAGGTAATGACGGCACCATTATGCGGCAGCGTATCCATCCCGCCAGATGCCATCGATGCAATTCGATGAAGCATTTCCGGGGTGATTCCGACACTTTGGGCCACCTGCAAATAGTGACTTCCCATAACTTCTAACGCAATCGAAAGTCCACCGGATGCAGATCCGGTAATCCCTGCCAGCACATTGACGGCGATTGCTTCGGATACGAGCGGATTACCGCTTGCATCGAACACCCAGTTTTGAATGACCGAGAATCCAGGAAGCGTTTTCACCACATTCCCAAAACCAACTTCAGATGCAGTATTGAATATGGCAAGCAATGATCCCATTGCCGCAGCTGTTAATCCACTTGCCAATTTGACCTTGATACGTCCAACATTCAGAAGCATCGCTGCAATAATACCGATTGTCAATGCAACAATCAAAGACCAGGATGAAGTGACTGTGCTTACATCGGCAATGTTGAAAGTTTCCTTCAGCATCGATGCATCATACCAGTGCTTAACCGAAATGGCACTGCGGCTGAAAGCAAAATTAAACGCGACGACAAGGATGAGCGGTACGATGGACAGCCAAAAGTTAGGCAGGTTTTGCTGTTCTGCACTTTCTGGTTCATTAATATGTCCTTCCCCGTAACCTTCACCATTTGCCACCGCTTGCCTGCGGCGGCGTTCTAACCAGAGCATTCCTCCAGTGAATACCATGATCGCTCCAATAATCCCCATTAACGGAGCAGCATAGGTATCTGTTCCGAAATAATTCGTTGGAATGATATTTTGAATCTGAGGTGTTCCAGGAAGAGCATCCATCGTATAAGTGAAAGCGCCTAATGCTATCGTTCCTGGCAATAATCTCTTTGGAATGTCTGCTTCTTTAAAAATTGCCGCTGCAAATGGATAAACGGCGAATGCCACTACAAACAGCGAAACCCCGCCATATGTAAGCGCCGAACAGGCCAGCACTACAGCAAGAATGGCCTGCTTTGAGCCTAGTGATTTTACGATGGTCTTGGCAATGGATGCTGCTGCACCGCTCATTTCCATGACTTTTCCAAATACCGCCCCTAGTAAAAATATCGGAAAAAACGCTTTTATATAGTTAGCAGCAAACGTCATATATGTCTCTGTATAACTCGGAAGCAAATGACCACCAGATAAAATGACCGCCAATAACGTAACAAGCGGCGCTATGATAATGACCGGATAGCCCCGGTAGGCTAAAAAGATTAAAAGTCCCAACGCCACAACGATGGCTAAAATTTGAATCACCAATACTATTCCCCCTTTTCTTTTCTCCCCTTGCCCCAAAATTATTTCGGAAGCCTATTAGTAGAAACATTAATCTCCTAAATTCCACATTTTTAATTTTTCCGCTTTTACCATCCAAACCTGCCTTCCCCAAGTCAAGCTGAATGATCTTACTAAGTGCTTCCTAATTTTTGAGAACGCTTTCAACAATCTGTTGAATTACGAAATCCCTTTTCATTTTACGTGGTAACACCATATAAAATGACAGATAGGCCATTCACTAAAGTAATCAAGCAATTCTTGTGCCAACTTAAATTAAATGGAAAAACCTCAACTTTTAAAGCCTTTTCAAATATTTTATTTCCCTTTTAAAAGCTAAAACCCTTTAAAACTGTCAAGGTTTCAATACACATAAGTATAAACTTCAAAAAAGTGTAAGCCTTTTCTTACAACATTTAAATTTCCTCTCATTTTATGTACGGATTTCTTGACACACTCACATATCACTAGAGTAAAATAGTCACAAATGTGTGTCTATTCTTAAGAGGTGGTTAAAAAGTATTAAAAAGTGCCCTTTGGCTAAAGGGCACTTCAGACTGTAGATAAACTCGATAATACTTGAGTTTGTCTACGGTTATTTTAGGGTTTGTATAAATTGAACGATACTTGGAACGTAAGGCACTTACTTTCCCGCAGGAGTCTCGCACACCCGTTTCAATCTACTTTATTAAAAATTTAGATAGTATCCTTTGGCAAAAGGATACTTTTCAACAGTCATAAACCATATTTATTCATTTTTTCATACAGTGTTGTTCGGCTCACACCGAGTATCTTTGCCGTTTCTGATTTATTACCAGAAGTCATTTCCAAACATGAAACGATTGCAGCCCGTTCGGTTTCATCCATCACTTCAGCTAAAGTGCGGATTGAAACTGACTCTTTATGACCCGTTATTTCTTTAGGGAGTTGCTTGGAACGTATCATTTCCCCTTCTTCAACAATATTCATTGCACGTTCAATGATATTCTCCAGCTCACGAATATTACCCGGCCATTTATAAAGGCGAAGCAGCCGTAATGCTTGATCACTCATCCCCGTTACACGTTTTTTCATGAGGTTCTGGTACTTTTCAACAAAATGATTTACCAGTATTTCAATGTCCTCTGGTCGCTCCCTCAAGGAAGGAACCTGGATTTGCAAGACCTTCAGCCGGTAATACATATCAAGTCGGAATTCCCCTTTCGAGACCATTTCCTCCAGATTACGGTTTGTTGCAGCGATTACCCGTACATCAATCGGAATGCTTCCCGTCGAACCGACCCTCTCAATCTCTTTTTCTTGTAAAACACGGAGCAGCTTCACCTGCATATGCAGTGGCAGCTCACCGATTTCATCGAGAAAAATCGTACCTCCTTCAGCCGCTTCGAACTTACCTGCTTTTCCGCCTTTTTTGGCACCGGTGAAAGAACCCTCTTCATAGCCAAAAAGCTCTGACTCCAGCAGCTCTGCCGGGATGGCGGCACAGTTCACTTTGACAAACACACCCATGGCCCGTCTGCTGTCATTATGGATGGAATGGGCAAACAGCTCCTTCCCTGTTCCGCTTTCGCCCAAAATCAACACATTTGAGTCGCTTTTAGCAGCAATTTTGGCTTGACCTTTTACTTCCATGAAAGCAGGACTTCTCCCCATCAAATGATCAAACGTATATGAGGCCTTATTTCTCTCGCGAAAATCGCCTTTGTACTTTTTCAGCTCTACTTCAAGTGAATTTATCCGTTTGGAAAGAGCGGTAAATTGCCCGACATTCTTAAAAAGAATCTTACCGACCGCCCCTATCAATTTCCCTTGTTTCCTTATCGGGGAGCGGGTCGCAATTATATAATTATCTTTAATTTTCTGTAATTCAGCGACCTCTTGCTTGCCGGTTTTGGCGACCACATGCATACGGGTGTTTTCAATGACCTCCGTTACATGTTTCCCTATTGAGCTTTCCTGTTCGACGCCAAGAAAATCCGCATAAGCGTGGCTCAGCATTTGGACATACCCTTCCGTATCGACCATCACCAGCCCGTCATAGGCAAATTCGATAATATCCTTAAACAGAAGTTCTTCATGATTATCGACATTAAGAAAATCACTTTTATTATTTGTAAACAATAGGAGATAAATCTGATATTCCTCATCACCCATTTGAACGATTGCTTTTCTGATAATCCCATTATTACCGTTCAAACGAATCGGAGTATTTACGGCTGGTACAAGGTTTTTTTCTAAAATCAAATTTATTTGCAGATCAAATTGATTCTCCGCAAAAGCCTCGGATAATACGCGATTGCAGAGAACGATTTCTGTTTCGTTTTTCATTACCAAAACACCAAAAGGCAATTCTTCCAATATCGCTTTCACTAATTCGAATTGAACAGTTTTATTATCGCTGACCATTCCTATTCTCCTTAACCCGTCTGAAGTTTCCTCCATTATATCATTGGAAAATGGGGCCAAGTCATTACCGTTCCACAATCAGTGCAGTTCCCTGTCCGCCACCGATACATAAGGTAGCAAGGCCTGTTTTTGCATCCCTAAGTTTCATTTCATACAATAAAGTCACTAAAATCCGGGCACCGGAAGCACCTACAGGATGCCCCAGAGCAATCGCCCCGCCATTTACATTCACTTTCTCCGGCTTCAGTTCAAGGTCCTTAAGCACAGCGAGTGACTGTGCCGCAAAGGCTTCGTTCACTTCCATCAAATCAATATCATCTATTGTCAATCCCGCTTTTGCCAAAGCTTTTCTTGTCGCAGGCACTGGACCGTAACCCATGATTTTCGGATCAAGCGCGGCGTTTGCATATGACTTAATTGTTGCTAACGTTTCCAGTCCTAGCTCGTCCGCTTTTTCTTTAGACATTAGGACTAACATCGCCCCCCCATCATTGATTCCGGATGCATTTCCTGCCGTAACCGTTCCATTTTCCTTAAAAGCAGGACGCAGCTTCGCTAGCTGGTCAATCGTCAGCCCATGACGCGGGTGTTCATCTTGGTCCACCAAGATCGTCTTTCCTCTGCGTTTATATTCAACAGGTACGATTTCATCTGCAAATCGTCCTTCAAGCTGCGCCTTTTCAGCCTTTCTTTGGCTATCTAAAGCAAATTCGTCCTGCTTTTCACGGCTGATTTCCCACTGTTCGGCGATATTCTCCGCAGTCACGCCCATATGATATTGATTAAAAACATCCGTTAAGGCGTCATATGTCATGGAATCGACTGCTTCGGCATTACCCATTTTCTGTCCAAAACGATAATTTGGAAGTAAATACGGGGCATTGCTCATGCTTTCAATACCCCCGGCGAGAATCACATCTGCATCACCAAGGGCAATGAATTGGGCTCCCATTATTACCGTACGGAGGCCAGATCCGCAAAGTTTATTAACGGCCATGGCTGGCGTTGTTTCCGGAATCCCTGCATGAATCGCAACCTGACGTGCCACATTTTGCCCTAATCCAGCAGATAGAATATTCCCTACCAATACCTCATCGATCATGTCAGCCGAGATATTTGCCCGCTTAATCGCTTCCTTAGCTGCAACAACTCCCAATTCAACCGCTGAAACATTGGCAAGACTGCCACCAAACGCACCAACTGGTGTTCTTGCTGCCCCTACAATCACTACTTCTCTCATAATACTTCCTCCTTCTCCATTTTTAATTTTCCCAGTTTAATAAAATGACGGTCCCTCTCATTAATTTTCTGAGAAACGGTAGATTCTTCATACGTAAAAATCCCTTCTCCCGACTTCGTCCCAAGCTTTCCCTTAGCAACCAAATCACGAATCATATCAGGGGCTTCCTTACTCTGATCCAATACTGGTGAAACATTATCGAAAACGCGTTGCCATGTATCCAGTCCGCCAAAATCAGCAATCTCGATCGGCCCGGTAAATGCCCATCGAAAACCTGGTCCAGCCGTTATCGCTGTATCGATATCCTCAGCATCGGCAACGCCCTCTTTTAATAGATAAAAGGCTTCCCGCATCAAGGCAGTCTGGAGACGATTGGCAATGAATCCTGCTATTTCCTTTTTCAGGAGAATCGGAGACTTGCCGATTTTACGCATTAAATCCATTGTTGCCTTGACGATTTCCGGCTTTGTTTCGTCATGCTGAACAATTTCAACCAATGGAACCAAATGGCCAGGATTAAAGAAATGCGTGATGACCATTCTGTCCGCAAACGAGGCCTTCCCCATCAATTGAGAAATCGGAAAGGTCGATGTATTTGAAGCAACAATTGCATCCGGTTTGATCATTTCCTCCATTTGCTCATATAGATTTAACTTCAGCTCGATGACTTCCGGAATGGCCTCAATGATAAAATCAGCATCCCTTACTGCCCCTTTCAAATCTACACTGTATGTAATATTCGCTAAAGCGGCTTGCTTTTCCTCATCAGTCAAAACCCCTTCCTCAATGAGCAGTGATAGATTCTCAGAAATTCGATTTTGGGCATGATATAGCAACTCATCCTTTATATCGTTAATGGTCACGAAATACCCGCTAACTGCAAATGACTGTGCGATCCCGCTTCCCATTACACCTGAACCGATAATGGCAACTTTTTTAATCATCCAGCTTCCCCTTTCCGTTTCAATTACCTGTATTTACTCACCTTTTTATATATGCAATATTTATGCCAACGATAAGGGGAAATAAAATTCTTTTTTTATCCAGAAAATCATGATAGACTCTTACTCATTAACCTAAACCATATTTTTATAACCTTCCCTTTATATTTCCGATTGAGCTTACCTTGTGAAATATTCCCTGCTTACTATATAAAATGACAGACCTGGACCATTACATTTTTTATTGGAGGAATGTAAAATGGTTAAAGATAAAGTGGCGATCATTACCGGATCTGCTAGAGGAATCGGCTTTGAGATTGGAAAGATATTTGCTGAAAATGGCGCAAAGGTCGTTTTGTCTGACCTTGATCAAAACACAGTTGAAAAAGCCGCTTTAGCCCTAAGGAACAAAGGCTTGGAAGTTATCGGCTTAAAAGCAGACGTAACAAGTGAAGAGGATATTATCCAGCTAATCAAACAAGCTAAAGAAAAATACGGACGAATAGACATTTTCATCAATAACGCCGGCCTTCAGCATGTTGCACCAATTGAAGAGTTTCCAACTGAAAAATTCGAACTGATGATCAAAATCATGCTGACCGCCCCATTCATTTCAATTAAGAACGTTTTGCCCATCATGAAAGAACAAGGCTTCGGCAGAATCATCAACATCTCTTCCATTAACGGTCTGATTGGATTTGCCAACAAAGCAGCATACAATAGTGCCAAACACGGTGTAATCGGATTAACGAAAGTCGCCGCCTTGGAAAGCGCCTCTTTTGGCATTACCGTCAATGCCCTTTGCCCAGGATACGTAGACACACCACTCGTCCGCGGTCAACTGGAGGATCTGGCGAAAACAAGACAAGTACCATTAGAAAGCGTTTTGGAAGAGGTAATCTATCCACTTGTCCCACAAAACCGCTTACTTGATGTAAGTGAAATTGCCGACTACGCCATTTTCCTCGCAAGCGACAAAGCACGGGGCATCACAGGCCAGGCAGTCGTGTTAGATGGCGGATATACAGCACAATAAAAGGAAAAACATCTACAATAAACCCCGAATAAATGACACCAAAAAAGGTGCTCTGTATTCGGGGTTTTCTGCCTTTATGGGGTTATGGAAAAATTTGGTGGTATAAAGAATTCGCACATGTTACAGTAATATAGGGATATTTCCCATTTTACAAATACAAAAGGAGGCCTTGTCATGATTATTAAGTGGGTTAGACTGCGATAATTAAGGGGCAGGCCAATCATATGCTCCGGGAAGTATTTATTGATCTTCGCCATGGTAACGGCTATTAGATAATATTTAATACGGAGGTAAAAAACATGAGTGAACAGATACTGAAAATAAATAAAGTGGATATATGTACAGAAAGTTTTGGAAACCCAAAGGACCCTGCTGTGCTTTTGATCATGGGGGCAATGTCTTCATTAGACTGGTGGGATGAGGACTTCTGTCACCGCCTCGCTGATTCGGGGAGGTTTGTCATTCGGTACGATCATCGGGATCTGGGACGATCGGTCATTTATGAACCGGGTACCTCCAACTATACAATAACGGACATGGCTGACGATGCCGCGGGTGTCCTGGATGCTTATTCCATAGAGCGGGCTTCTATCGTCGGAATGTCGCTAGGCGGTATGATCGGCCAGATTCTTGCCTTGAGATATCCGGAACGCGTAAATACGCTTACGTTAATTGCATCAAGTGTGTTCGGGACTGTAATGGAAAAACTGCCTCCAATGGACCAGAGCATATTGGATCACCATGCAAAGAGTGCTTTCATGGATTGGTCAAATCGGGAGGCGGCCATCGCTTTTCTTGCAGATGGATGGAAAACTTTAGCCGGTTCCAAACCTTATGAGCAGGAAAGAATGTATAAACTGGCAAAAAGAGAGGCGGACCGCGCCAAACAACTAACAAGCAGATTTAATCATGCCATGCTTGCTGGCGGAGATGAATATTTTGATAGAATGGGTGAGATATCCGTACCTGCCCTTATCATTCATGGCACAGAAGATCCAGCCTTGCCATACGAGCACGGGCTTGCTCTTGCAAAAGCCATCCCTCATGCTGAATTAGTGACCCTTGATGGATCAGGACATGAGATTCATAGTGAAGACTGGGATGAAATTATCGATTCAGTTAAAAAGCTTACTTCGCGATAAATTAATAAGTTGCAAAATTAGCCATTATGTAAGGTGGCTGCCTTTTTATACTTACAAATTTGGAAAATGAATAATCCTAGTAGGGCTAAAGGAAAATGTGGGTTTACCACGTTATCGATATCCCTAATAAAAGCCTAATTTCTAGAAATTGGGCTCCCTTTACTTAAAAATCAAAGAAAAGTGGTTATTAGCGCGCCCATAATGCGTGGCACTGTTTAAAAATCTAATAAGTTTTATATGAATGTTCGGTATATTCGAGAAGATGTACCAGTATTATTAGAATTGAACCACACATCATTAATTTCGGGTGGTAATTAAAGAAAACCTTCAATCAATTTTGTAATCATGCTCCATGGGAAACAACAGCAATTCTTTTATAATTTGCACTGTTTTCTCTAATATAGGAAAGTACATTTTGAGCTCGTAACGTAAAATCAAATTTACTCTCCATATCCTACACCTCTCTAAACTCGCCTAAGAATGCTACTCAACATTTGATAGCATTGGATAAAGTTTCAGCAGTTTTACTAGCACGTAGCAAGGTACTTGACCATATGAGTTCTGGTGGAACTAAAACTGAAGTATTTGTTACAAATTGAAATCCTGCATTAGGGCTTTTTAAGTACCTTGTTGCAGGTGAGAATTTACTGCATCAGGAACAGCTCCTAAAACATTTGAAATCCTAGAGGATTTTATAGAGGGTTTAGAAGGTTTTTACTATCCTTCTAAATCTAATGTAAGTCTTTGGGTAGAAATACAAACTTCAAACAAGCAAAACGAATCTTTTAGACTATCAACTTAATTATTCACGCTTAAAATTTAATGGAAATATTAAAGATAATTTATACAATTGGAGAAAAAACACTGGATATGGCTTTGCTGAACTGTCCAAGCAGGGCTTACTTAGTAGATAACACTACGGATGACTTGGATAAACTTATCAAAGGTCTTTGTAGTGTTTATGCGGTTTGCTATGGACCAATCACCGTTTTGGAAAAAGGATTTACGTAAGGCGGTGCTAAGTTCTAACTGGACTCCGGCACCTGAAGAGCATCTATTCACGATATTGGTTGGTTCGATTCCTTGATATCCTGTCGTGGAGTTGGCGATAACGGTGTTAAAACCTGCTCTTGTAAATTTTTTTTTAAAAATATCACGCCATTCTGTATCTAAACCGCCTAATAGAATGGTTTGGTTATCTGGGTCATAGTATCCGTGAAGGGAGATTGCTCGCGCTTTAGATGTAATCAGTTGCACGGCTTGAGGCTCATCGAAGTTGGCACTGGTAATATGAAGGGTGTCATTGTTGCTAGAATTTAAACCTTCGAACAGGTATAGGTTAGCAATGTCTTTTGCGGACGCAATTACCGCTTCTGATGTGCCAACCTCAATACCTCCACCATGTGGTGTAAATACCGTAATATCACTAGTCGGATGTTCTTGTACAGTAATAGAATAGTCTATACCGTATGTTTCATTAGCTTGTAGCTCTGCAAAATTTGCGTATAAATCTGCCATTAAAAAAACCTCCTTGTAATTATATGATATTCGCCAAAGATAGGAAGGCTCTTAATAGTAGGACCATAATTCTATTAAAATAACGTTGAATGTAATTGCTAGATTACTAAATCAACGCGATGAATAAAGAAACTCAACATTTATTTTCAAATAAAAAAGACACCCTCTCAAGAAAGTGTCCATTCCCATATTATTGAACTGACTGAATTGACGATCCATATTTGCTGCAGCCTCCGCAAAATCGACAGCTTCTTGTAGATGACCCTCACACTAAGAGACAAACTAAGAACTTAGCGATCTTACTAAAATAGTCCAACGATTTTCACTACAACGGTATTCCTCTTTCAAATACAGACTTAGAACTTT
>NZ_JAOPHO010000085.1:0-13771 GCF_033141925.1 Peribacillus sp. CSMR9 | reverse complement strand
TATTTTCATGTTTGTTTTTACATGATCAAATAATGTCGGCCCAACATAATAGCCATTTTCCTGATCGCCTTCATTTCTCCCATCACGAAGGAGAACCGCTCCTTCTTTTTCCCCGATATCAATATATTGTTCTGTTCTCTTTTTATGAGTATCACGGATCACAGGTCCCAAGAAAACGTCCTTATCCATTCCATTGCCAATCTTGATGTCATCCGCTGCAGCCTTTAATCTCTCAACAAGCAAATCTCCCACTTCTCCTACCGCAACAACCACCGACGCGGCCATGCAACGCTCGCCTGCTGATCCGAAGGCGGCATTCGTTATGTTCGTTACGGCATTATCCAAATCCGCATCAGGCATGACGATTGAATGATTTTTCGCTCCTGATAAAGCCTGGACACGTTTTTTATTGGCAGCTGCCGTTTTGTATACATACTCTGCTACAGGTTGGGATCCGACAAATGATATCGCTTTAATGTCTTCATGCTCCAAAATTCCATTCACGACATCGTGGGCACCATGGACAATATTGACAACACCATTCGGAACGCCGGCTTCCGTCAGTAATTCTACAAGGCGGTTGGCTAAAAGCGGGGTCCGTTCTGAAGGTTTTAAGATAAACGTATTTCCACAGGCTATTGCAAGCGGGAACATCCAACAGGGAACCATCATTGGGAAATTAAATGGCGTAATCCCGGCAACGACACCCATTGGATAACGATACATGCCAGATTCAATTCCAGGGGATATATCAGGAAGCTGACTGCCCATCATCAAGGTAGGCGCACCTGCAGCGAATTCCACGCATTCAATTCCACGTTGAACCTCACCATATGCTTCTGTATAGCTTTTTCCATTTTCTATCGTGACCAGCTTTGCAAGTTCATCCCAGTGTTCTATCAATAATTGCTGGTAACGGAATAAGAAGCGCGCTCTTTTTGGCACGGCCACCTTTTTCCATTCTTTATACGCCTTTTTAGCAACCTGCACCGCCTGGTCGACATCTTCCTTTGTGGAAAGAGGTACGATTGCCAAAGCTTCTCCTGTTGCCGGATTAGGCACTTCTTCATGTTTCGATGTTGTGGAATTCACCCACTTGCCACCGATATAATTTTTCAACGTTTCTACATCATTGATAACAGTCATTAAAGAAACCCTCCATTTCAACACGATTTCATAGTTTTATTATATTTTTCAAACGGGCTTTTTACATTAGACGTTTTGTATAGTTTTTGATTCAATATTTGCACAAATTGTTTGATTTCGATTTTCCTATATTCATAATAATCATGAAAAGAAATTTCCCCACTCAATACTCATGGTAAAATCCGCTTTTAACCTTTTAGAATATTTCTTTCCCTTTAATCAGCAGGCTTTCAAATCAACCTTTAATAATCGAGTATAACTTTAGGTCCTCATGCTTTCCTTTAACAAACATCCCTTTCCTTATGATTCCCTCAAAAGACATTCCAGCCTTTTGCATGACTCGCTCCGAACCCAAATTTCCTACAAAGCAGCGTGCTTGTATTCGAACAAGGTTCATATTATCGAAGCCAAATTCGATTATCTTTTTGGCTGCCTCCGTCACCAAGCCATTCCCCCAATATTCTGGTGCCAGCACATATCCAATTTCAGCTCTATGATGATCAACCTGCCATGAAACAAAGTCAATAGTGCCAATCAACTTACCACTTTCCTTGTATTGTATTCCCCATGGAGCGATTTTCTTATCCTCATAATTCTGTAATGCAAATCGGATAAAATCCCTTGTATCACATAGGGAACGATGGGCTTCCCATGTGACGAAGCGGGATACATCACTATTGGAAGCATAAGCGAACATGTCTTCTGCATCATTCATGGTGACTTTCCTCATAACTAAACGTTTTGATTCTATGGTAGGCAGCTGTCCATATATGTCTTTCACGTTCATGATTACACCCCATTCCATTAATTATTTGTATTATAGCAAGATTGTAAAGCAATCACTGTTCCCAATTGAAATATCATTGAACTTATGTATAATTCATAAAAATAGGCAGGGGGAGAATCAAGCCAAGAAAACTCATAATAAGCCAAGCTTGAATGGACTTTTATTACAGAGAGTTAAAGAATTGGTACCCGAGTGGATTGTGATTTCCTGAAGATCTCCGGAAATTTGGAAGGATCATATAACCGATTCGGAAGTGATCGCAGGCTGGAAAAAGGAAATGTCTGAATCAATTGACACAAACGAAATAAAAAGGTTCCAGACATGGAGTGCCGGAGTGAATGCTTTACCCCTGGAAAACTTAGAAAAAAAGAACGTGCAGATTACAACTGCAAATGGCGTCCATGCCCCCCCCATTCTAGAACCCATTTTTCTTGTTAATGCTTGCTTTAACAAGAAAAATACATGTACTAAGCAAAAGCTGGAAAAGGCTTGGCATCACGCAAATATAAGCAGGACATTCATGAAAAGACCATCGGAATCATCGGTGTTGGGAAAATCAAAAAAGAAACCGCTAAAATTGCCAAGTCTTTTCCATTGACCGTATTATGAATGCCCATTCTGGTAAATCAGAAATTGTCGATGAGATGTTCACACAAAACAATATAATCCCTTCTTCCTAAGTGCGATTATATTGGCGGGACATTACCCGCACACATCCGGAAATACGGAATTTTACGAGCAACGGCTTATTCAGGATATATTTTCATGCCGAATTTAATGAACGATCTTAATGCTAAAAAACCCTTCAACAAATTTACTTGATTACAAAAAAGGGCATTAATAATTTTTTAACATCTAGCATTATAAATAATCTTGCTTTGTTTACTTGCAGATTCCGACAATATCTGTTATATTTAATAAGAATTATTTTTGTTCGGGAAGATTGATAAGTGAAACACTTTTCGTCTAATGATTGAGCAAGGGTAGTAACACAATGTGTGGATTCACACTAGGAGGCAACAACAATGGAACAAGGTAAAGTAAAATGGTTTAACGCAGAAAAAGGATTTGGCTTCATCGAACGCGAAAACGGAGACGATGTATTCGTACATTTCTCAGCTATCCAAAGCGAAGGATTCAAATCATTAGACGAAGGTCAAGAAGTTACTTTTGAAGTTGAGCAAGGTCAACGTGGACCCCAAGCTACTAACGTTCAAAAAGCATAATTTTAAATACAATATATAACGGACTCTACTTGTAGAGTCTGTTTTTTTTTATTGAATTGCAATAATTAAAAAACCCCTATTCACAGGGAATAGGGGAACATGAAACAAGTTTAGTAAATGGTAAACACAGTATAACACACTAAGAAACGAAACCCTAATTTATCCGAAAAGTAAAAATTATCACGCACTTCCCTAGGCTTTTACCCTACCATTCATTTCTTATCCGCTTCATATGTTCGATCCGTTCCCCAAGGATAAAACGGGGGCATATCGGAGCTGCTTTTCATTTTGAAATCAGCTTTCCTTTTTTCAAGGAAGGCTTCGATCCCTTCTTGTGCATCCGCTTGTTTTCCGGTCCAATGAATCATTTTCGATTCTATTTTATGCGATTCAACAGGATGGTTTGCACCGAGCATGGTCCACATTAACTGGCGGGATAACGTCACTGAGACGGAAGATGTATTTTCCGCAATGTCTGCTGCAATTTCCATTGCCGCAGACATCAATTCATCCGGCTCAACGATCTTGTTTACCAATCTTCCCTCATATGCTTCACTGGCAGAAATCATTTTGCCGGTAAAAATCCATTCGGAAGCTTTGCCCATTCCGACAAGCCTAGGTAAGAACCAACCGCTGCATGCTTCCATCGTTATCCCTCTCCTCGCAAATACAAAACCCATTTTTGCATCTGTTGAAGCGATTCTAATGTCCATAGGCAAAGTCATTGTTATCCCAATCCCAACTGCCGCTCCATTAATGGCTGCTATCATGGGTTTCTTCATCTCAAAAATCCGTAATGACAACATCCCCCCTGCATCACGGTATTCAACCAAAGGGGTGTGATCCATAAAGGTTTCTGCACCTTTCTCCAAATCCATTCCAGCACAGTAAGCATCCCCAGCGCCAGTTAAAATAACGGCTCGTACGTCATCACTTTCATCCGCTTCATCTAGAGCAAGAATCATCTCCTCACACATCTTTTCATTGAAAGCATTCATTCTTTCAGGACGATTAAGAGTAATTATCATGACACGATCGACGATTTCACTAGTTATCGTGGAATACAATATCAGTCCCTCCTTTTCTTACAAATTGGTACAAGAATCAATTATTTATTTTTACATATAATTACATTTTATATGTTTTATTTTCAGATTCCTAGTTATTTATTTTGACATACTGATAAAATAATTTATTCTTCAAGATAATCGCTTATATCTAAAAATATTTTATATAAATATGTAAAAAAGGACCAGTCGCAAACGCAACTGGTTTTTTTGTTTACCAATATAAATGACAAGCTACGAAATGTCCCGGTTTTTGTTCTTTCCATTCAGGTACAGCACTGGAGCATATCTCCATCGCTTTAGGGCAGCGAGTCCGGAATACACAGCCGCTCGGCGGATTTATCGGACTTGGTACATCGCCTTTAAGTACGATTCTTTCCCGTTTAATAGTGGGATCCGGAATCGGCACTGCAGAAAGCAGGGCTTGCGTGTATGGATGTAGCGGATCATTCGTTAAAGAATCACTATCCGAAAGTTCCATCATCCTTCCAAGGTACATGACTAAAATGCGATTTGAAATATACTTGACCATCGATAAATCATGTGCGATGAATAAATAGGTCAAGCCCATTTCTTTTTGTAGCTCTTTTAATAAGTTAACCACTTGAGCTTGTATCGAAACATCCAGGGCAGAAATCGGTTCATCACAAACGATGAATTTAGGATTTAATGCCAAAGCCCTTGCAATTCCAATACGCTGGCGTTGTCCACCGCTGAATTCATGCGGAAAACGAGTGATATGTTCCGGACTTAAACCAACCAGCTTTAATAGGTCTTCCACCCTTTTTCTTCTCTCTTTACCTTTTGATATCCCATGTATGGCAAGTGGTTCCCCAATCAATTCCTCCACCTTCATCCTTGGGTTCAAGGATGCGTAGGGATCTTGGAAAATCATTTGTATTTCACGGCGGATTTGTGACATTTCCCCCTGTTTGTAATCGAAAATATTTTTCCCCTGAAAAAGAACTTCGCCATCTGTCGGTTCATATAGCCTTGTGATTGTACGCCCTGCAGTCGATTTACCACAACCGCTTTCCCCAACAAGACCGACAGTTTCCCCCGGATAGATTTTGAGATCCAAACCATCTACCGCTTTCAGCGTCTGAGAACCAACGGGAAAATACTTCTTCAGATTCTTTATTTCAACAAGAGGAGAATTTTCGTTGACTGTCTTTTCTTTAACTGACTTATTTTTTAGTGAAACCATTGGTTCTCCTCCTTTATACATTAGTCGGTGCTTGTACCTGTGTTGCTTTTGCCATTGGGTGGTGCAGCCAGCATGCAGCTGTCTGACCCTCTTCCACTACTTCAAGTTCCGGATCATGGTCTTTGCACACTTTCATTGCGGATTCACATCTTGGATAAAATGGGCATCCTTTTGGCGGATCCAATAAATCCGGTGGTGATCCGATAATGGGAACCAACGGAGCCGTTTTTTCCATATCCAGCCTTGGCACCGTTTTAAGCAGGCCTCTTGTATATGGATGCTGTGGGTTTGAAAATATAGCTCCTACCGTTCCCGTCTCCACAACCTTGCCTGCATACATGACGACTACCCGTTCACAAGTTTCCGCAACCACACCTAAATCATGAGTGATTAAAATGATGGAAGTATCCATTCTACGTTGGATATCTTTCATCAGTTCCAAAATTTGCGCTTGTATCGTTACATCCAATGCCGTTGTAGGTTCATCCGCAATTAGCAATTTCGGTTCACAGGCTAAAGCCATTGCTATCATTGCCCTTTGGCGCATACCACCTGAAAACTCATGTGGATATTGTTGCATCCTTTTTTCAGGCTGAGGAATACCTACCAGTTTAAGCGTCTCCAACGCCCGTTCGTATGCATCTTTTCGGGACATATTTTTATTATGCTTTAAAATACCCTCCATGATTTGGCTGCCAATTTTTGACGTTGGATTAAGCGAAGTCATTGGATCCTGAAAAATCATGCTGATTTCATTTCCGCGAATCTTCTGCATTTCCTTTTCACTCATTTTAATAAGATCTTTACCGCCAAAGTTTATAGACCCTTTTCCATACTCTGCTGGAGGTGTTTCCAATAATCTCATGATGGATTTCGCAGTAACACTTTTACCGCATCCGGACTCTCCAACAATGGCAACGGCTTCCCCTTTTTTCACTTCAAAGTTCACGCCGCGAACTGCCTGCACTTTTCCTGCATAAGTATGGAAGGTGATGTGTAAATCATTCACTTCTAATAGGTTCTCCATCATCGTCCCTCCTATTCTAGTAATATCAAATCTTTATGTTAGGACTCTATTATTTCCGAAGTTTTGGATCCAGGGCATCCTGCAGTCCGTCACCAGCCACATTGAACGCGAACATGGTTAGGGAAATCAATATTGCCGGGATTAAAAGTTGATAGAAATTCCCTACCAAAATGCTTCCTAGGGCATCACTTGTCAATGTTCCCCAGCTTGCTTGAGGCGCTGGCACTCCAAGACCCAAAAAGCTTAGTGTAGCTTCGGCAAAAATCGCAGTGGGTACAGTCAACGTTAAATTGACCAGGATCGGTCCCATTGTATTTGGAATCATGTGTTTTCTTAAAGTCCAGCTCGTATTGGCTCCAGAGATGGTTGCTGCATGGATATATTCATTCTCTTTAAGTTGTAAAACCTGTCCCCTTACTAGTCGTGCCATGGGAATCCACCCTGTAATCGACATCGCAATGATGATCGGCAGAATACCAGGTTTTAATACGACCATCATTAAGATAACCATCAATAGGTAAGGGATTGCATAGATCACTTCAGCAAACCGCATCATGATATTATCTGTGCGTCCGCCACGAATGGCTGAAATCCCGCCATAAAGGACACCAATCAAGAAGTCAATCAGCGCAGCCATCAATCCAATGAACAACGATATCCTCGCACCATACCAAGCTCGCGTGAATAAATCCCTTCCTGAAGAATCCGTTCCAAACCAATGCTCGGCATTTGGACTAAGATTCTTTTTCTCGAAATCTTGTCCATAATAAGTATATCCGTTAATATATGGACCAAAAATCGCCAGTAAGACCAAGAGGATAATAAGTACGAATCCCGTCATTGCCAATTTATTTTCTCTAAAACGACGCCAGACGTCAGACCAATATGAAACTGTAGGTCTGGCAATTTTTTCAGCTTCCTTAAAGTTTCCTTCAGCGGGTTGGAACATATCTTCGGTTAAATGCACTTTATCTGCCATTATTTCTTCTCCCCCGTCACTTTAATTCTTGGATCAATCAACGTGTAGGCTATATCAACGATGAATATCAATAGGATAAGCACTGCACTATACACAATTGTGGAACCAAGAATGACCGGGTAGTCTCGGTTGGATATTCCCTTTACGAACATATCTCCCATGCCCGGAATACCAAAAATACGTTCAATGATGAAGCTTCCTGTAACGATATTAGCCGTCAGGATACCTAGAATCGTGATAATCGGCAATAATGCATTCCGAATAGCATGTTTGATTATGACACCGCTCCGTTTTAATCCTTTGGCCTTTGCAGTCAAAATGTAATCCTGCCCCATTACTTCAAGCATGCTTGTCCGCATCAATCTGGCGATGAAAGCAAGAGGCATCATTGACAGGGCAATGGATGGTAAAATGGTATGCTGCCATGTCGCCCATGTAGCAACTGGGAATATATGCCACTTTATTGCGAAATAATTGATTAAAATAGTCGCCAAGATAAAGTTTGGAACAGAGATCCCTACGATGGCAATGACCATTGATAAATAGTCGGGCCATTTATTTCTTTTCAGTGAAGCAACTACACCCAAAATTAGCCCAAAAAAGATGGCAATCACCAATGCTTGTGCCCCTAAGTGCAACGACACTGGAAATCCCTTCAAAATGTAATCATTCACAGAAATGGATGAGGATTTCAATGATGGACCAAAATCGAATTGTACGACTTCCAATAAATAATTCCCATACTGGGTCAACAACGGCTTGTCCAATCCATAGTGGACTTGAAGGTTTTCATAAACTGCAGGAGGCATTGCTCCTTCTTTAGCAAATGGATTTCCCGGAATCGTATGCATTATGATGAACGTTAATGTAATAACCGCCCATAAAGTAATAATCGCCCATTTAAAACGGTTTAATGTATATCTCAACATGGTAATCACCCCAATCATCGATTTTCTAAGGAGTTGAAAACGGAAATGAATTCATGAAATATTCAAATTCGCAATTGAAAAATGGGGTATGTCCTTAATCGGACATACCTCCCATTTCACTTTTATCCTTCTCTTATTTTTTATCCGCGTAAATAAAGTTCGGATAAGCATTAATTGGAGCAAAAACTCCAGTAACATTCGATTTAACCATATATGGTTTTGTATAGAAGTAAACCGGAAGGATCGGCATTTCGTCAATCATGACTTTCTCTGCTTTATGCAAAGCAGCCATGCGTTCTTTTGGATCCATTGTAGATTTTGCTTCTTTTAATAAATTATCATATTCTTTGTTGGACCAACCTGCATCATTATAGGCGCCGTCCGTTTCCCAAAGCATGAATGTCATCGGGTCAACATAGTCACCAACCCATCCGGCACGGGAAATTTCGAAGTCGCCAGCTTTTTCACGATCAAGCTTAACTTGGAATTCTGCATTTTCAAGTGTCACTTTAACACCTAGGTTATCACGCCACATTCCTTGAACCGCTTCAGCAATTTTCTTGTGTGAATCTAACGTGTTATACAAAATTGAAAACTCAGGTAATTCTTTCATGCCTTCTTCAGCAAGTCCTTCTTTTAACAATTTTTTAGCTTCGGTAACATCTTCCTTAAATAGGTCACCTGTATTTTCCTGGAAATCTCCAGATGCATCAGGAATACCCGGAGGGACTACGCCGAATGCAGGCTTTTGTCCGCCTTGAGCAACATTTTCGGTGATTTCTTTACGTTCGATAGCCATTGAAAGCGCTTTCCTTACTTTAGCATTATTGAAAGGTTTCACTTCTGTATTAAAGTTGTAATAGTAAACGGCAAGTTCTTTGCCCATTTTGAATTCTTTATCATCAGAATTGACCATTTGACCTTGAATATCCACTGGCAGTGGATAAGCGAGGTCCAATTCGCCACTCTGATACATTTGCCATGCTGTATTTTCATCTTCAATTAGAGCAAAGTTAACCGCATCCAATTTGATTTTATCTTTATCGTAGTAATTTTCATTTTTTTCGATTTTCAGGCTTTCTTTATGTTTCCACTCCGTCAACTTGAATGGACCATTCGATACGTGTGTCTTTGCATCCAAAGCCCATTTTGGATTTTCTTCCTGTACCTTTTTATCGATTGGATAGAAAGTATAGAAGGAAGTCAAGTCAAGGAAATATGGTGTAGGCTGTTCCAAAGTAACGACTAATGTATGATCGTCTGTCGCTTTAACGCCTACGTCCTCTTCCTTGCCTTTCTTGCTGTTGTAGGCTTCTCCGCCTTTAAGATAATAAAGCTGGTAAGCATAATCAGCAGCAGTTTCTGGTTTCAAGGCATATTTCCAAGCATATTCGAAGTCATTAGCTGTAAGCGGGTCTCCATTTGACCATTTCAAACCATCTTTCAATTTGAATGTCCAAGTTAATCCATCCTCACTGATTTCCCATGATTCAGCAGAACCAGGTACGATTTTGCCCTCTTCTGTTTTCTTAGTCAGTCCCTCAAACGTATGTTCAAGGATCCATGATTCATGAGTACCTTGCGCATTGGCAGGGTGAAGCGAACCAGGTTCACTTGAGTTGTTTACGTTTAATACTTTTGATCCGGATGAGTCACCCGAGCCGCCTTCTTTTTCATTCGAGGTTTCCTTCGAACCGCCGTTGCATGCCGCAAGCATAAGCATGATGGCCATAAGAAGAGCAAGCACTGAAAATTTAGACTTTTTCAAAAAATATTCCCCCTCATCTTTAATCTTTCTTAGAATATTCCCATTGAAGGGATTATCCTTATGCCACCTATTAATTGTTGGTATAGTACATTCTGAATATCAGCGTGGAAAGTTAGAAGCATTCATAGCAGGAATTCACCGAAAAAAACTAGCGAACCGTTTGCATAAATCTGTGAATCTCCTAAAAAAACCAATTAATGCAGTTTACTAGTTAAAAAGCACATTCTTTCCAACCTCGCTAAGGGTACTATACCTCGAATTAAAGATGTTGAATTTTAAGTATATTACGAATAAACCGAAAAATCAATAAACCAATGAGTACTTTTTCACAACATAGTAATTATTTGCTAATCAATTCGATCTAGATATTAGGTAAAAAGAATGGAAAACCTAATTAATATAAAATGACTACCGACATCTTGTGGTTTTTTCAAACTCTTTTATACCAGTATTCATATAGTTTCGCTTGTCTTTTTTTACTAAATATTCTAACAATTATAGTTAGTCCGGTTGCTAAGACCACTTTCCTAGCAAACCGATTCCTGATCAAATAATATATTTTAGTAGGATAATACTTTTTCCATTGAGGTCTTTTTAAGAAAATCCCAAATAACGGATAATAACTATGTAGGAATAAAGTTATTCATCAGTCTCTCACCTATATTTACCCTGTAAATCCAATGAATAATGATGACCATTCCTCATTTATGATTAAATAAATATAATGACACGAAAAGTAAACATATTCCTGCAACCTTTTTCGCATCCAATGGGATGCGAACCCCGCCGAATAAACCGAAATGGTCAATGAGGGCCCCAATCAGTATCTGGCCTGCGATAACCCCAACCAAGGCAGGAGCCACTCCAATCTGAGGGATAACCACTATTATAACAATGACATAAATGGCCCCTAGAAGTCCGCCTATCAATTGCCATTTTGGTACAGACGCGATGGCGGAAATGTTTCCATTTCCCGCGAACAAAACAATAAATAATAAAGCGAGTGTCCCGATGCCAAACGAAATGAAAGAAGCTTCAATAACCCCCACTTTTTTCCCTAATCCACCATTGATTTGCCCTTGTATGGCAATGGTGATGCCACCTAGGACCGCAAGCAACGGAAATAATATCTTCACAATGATTATCCTCCTTTTTATGTCCAACCGGACTGATTAACTGACTCCGCTTTCTAATTTTAACATGAAGAATACGTATATTTTCCCTACAAGTGGAGAAACATTCTTTAACTTAAAAAACTGGCACTATTGGCCAGCTGCTATCTTCTGTCAACTTTTTTGAAAATGAATCCTAAACGCTTTGCTGTGGTAACTGACTATACTCTGTCCTTAACAAGGAAAATACTAGGGCATCATGCGATTGTTTACGAAGAAATATATAACTTCTGAGACTTCCTTCCTCTTTAAAACCAAATTTCTTCAAGAGGTTTCTGGATGCAAAATTATCCTTGAAAGTTAATGCAGCCATTCTGTTTAGTTTCAATTCTCCAAATGAATAGCGTAATACTTCGTTGACAGCCTCGGACGTAAAGTGTTTTCTCCAATATTCAGGATGGATTTCATACCCGATTTCAGCTCGTTTGTTGGCAAGGCTCAATTGATTCAGGCCTACGGTACCAATGAATTCACCTGAATCTTTCACAACAACTCCCCACCGTATCCCCCGTTTGTTTATATAAGCACTTTTAAACGAGTCGATTAAACGGCGGGCATCTTCAACTTGTGTTAAACTTTCTATCCCATCATATTTGGTCACTTCATCTTTAGACAAAATGTCAAACAGACTCTCAGAATGCTTGTGACCTATTTCAATTAACTGCAGCCTTTTTGTTTCCAATTCCCTAAACCCCATCGAGAACCCCCCCGTATATTCAACTGTCTACTTAATTCTATTCCTGAAGAAGAGATACCTGTTTTAAAGAACAATACTTTTTGATAAACTCCTTTCCTTAACATACAATGCCGTGTCCTTAAATCCGTCCTTTATAATTAAAACCCGAATGAATTTGTTAAAGAATGATACTGAAGGCCGTGGGTTTCCGCATATTCTAATAAGAAATAAGATTTAGGCTGATCAGGATAAAACTCCTGTTGTCCGTATACCATCATGGGCCCGCCCTAGATAACGACCCGATTCATTCAAGCCATTTATTTAATCCCGTCATCATTTTTTCTCGCTTATAAATAAATCCGTGCCGTTTCTCAAATCATCCTATCCTCAAGCCATTTGATTTGTTGCGATGGCAAATAACTGAGAATAACAGCATTTTATCCTTAACTTCTCCCTGGGCTTCACACCCATTTGCAAAAATGATCGCCAGTACAAGTTTCATATCCGTGGTAAATGACTGAGTTTGTTTCTCTTTTAAAATCTTCCCATTGATATTCGTTTTTGAATATTCGCATATGCCTTTCAAAATGCCTTTTCAATCAATGTGCATGTACATAAAGATTGATTTCGGCATCTCAAACAGTGCTCTTGATTTGAAAACGAAAACTTGTCTCAAATCTCTTTTTCAGGATAATATTTCACAGGAAAATATCCCCTATATACTTAATATCTATCCTTCCCAATACCCTCCCGGCCTTAAAATCCATAAAGCTCAACCCTTAGGGCAATTTATTATCATTTCCACATTATTATAATTACTTCCATTTAAATGCTTTTCGTTTTGATGTCCATATTATTTACCCTGACAAACATATCCCGCAAACGAAAAATGATTCTTTTTTTACATGAAATAATTCTTCCCGTCTATCAAAAGGCCCTATGATTTTGGTTTACTATAAACACTCTCAGGTCATATGGACCCTCATCATGCATGCTCCCATTCGCTACCTTCTGCCCATTTCAATAAAGAATGGGCATGACCTAATTTTACATACAACAATTTTTATAGGATACTAGACTTCCAATCCAGATATTCTACTAGGAGGAAACAAAATGAAGAAAATCATCCTTTTATCAGCACTATCCCTATCCCTATTATCTCCAACAGTTGCTCAGGGAGCCAATACTTACGAGGTTGCAAAAGGGGATACCCTAACGAAAATTGCGTCTGAATATGAAGTCAGCCTTTCCGAATTACTTAAGACGAATACGGCTATAAACAATTCAAATCAAATTCAAATCGGACAAATCATAAATCTTCCTTCAACCATCCACACAACTAATCAAGAAAAAGGTCAGTCAGTTGAACAGCAGGTTCTTAGGTTAGTTAACGAAGAACGTTCAAAATCGGGCCTCCCTTCCCTTGAAATGGATACCGCCGTTTCCAACATTGCAAATATGAAATCTGAAGATATGCGTGATAATAATTATTTCAATCATACAAGCCCAAATTATGGATCACCCTTCGATATGATGAAATCCTTTGGGATCGGCTACAAATACGCAGGGGAAAATATCGCAGCAGGTCAACCTAGTGCGGATGCTGTCATGAAATCTTGGATGAACAGCCCTGGACACAAGGCAAACATCCTGAACAAGAACTATACCCATATTGGAATTGGGCATGCGACAGGAGGGAAATACACCCACTATTGGACTCAGCAATTCATCGGGAATTGAGATCGTAAGAGGTGGCAGATTGCCGCCTCTTTTTTTAACCTATTTCC
>NZ_JAOPHO010000084.1:0-14040 GCF_033141925.1 Peribacillus sp. CSMR9 | reverse complement strand
TGAGGGAACCAACTGAAAAAAACAGAGAACCGTCAGAACCCTGAGGGGGCAAGAATTGGAGGAGAACAGCCTTAGAAAAACGATTGGATCAAGATTGAATCTGATTGAAAATGAGAATGGAATTATATTAATTTACGATTGGGATTTTTTCAGGTATTGGCATAAAAAAACCGAAGCTTTGCCGGGAAAAGTACCGGAAAAACCTTCGTTTTTGGAAACTTATTTTTATTTAAGTACCCTTAATTTTTTCTAAGGAAGGGAACTTTTTTATAGAGACAAAACATCGCGACTTTATTTCAAATCCATAAAAATACATCAGATTGAGTAAATTATAAAATGAAAAAACAAGATTATTCATTTAATCAAAATTAAAGAGAAAATGGGAGTGAAAAAGGATCTTCAAACGGGACTGTTGACAAACTAAAGAATTTCATAACCGGACCCAAAATATAGTAAACAAAAAAAAGATAAACACTACATTCAGTAGATGTTCATCTTTCTTTGTTTAAAGGGGTATTTGTCAACAGCCCCAAACGAAGATCCTTTTGTGCTGTTTTTTCAACTAAAGTGCATACGGATAAGGAGTTCTTCAACACCTGATTCATACGATATTATTAACAAAGAATGCTTTTTCTCATTTAAGTAAAACTGTCATTACTTTATTAGTCTTTTAAAAATGTTAGTAACGCTTCATTAAATTCTTTTGGATGAGTTGCGTGTAATCCATGCGGACCACCCTTTATTAGAGCGAGTTTACTACCAGGAATGGAATCATATGTACGTTTTCCACTTAACTCAAAAGGTACAGTTGCATCAGAGTCACCGTGAATAATAAGAGTAGGAATATTGATCTTTTCCAAGTCCTTTCTAAAATCTGTCTTACTAAAGGCCGTTATACAATCGAGCGTTCCCTTTGGAGAGGCACTAGCTGCAATATCCCGATTATATAAACGGAATGGCTCACTAACTAAATCTGTTTGATTACCAGCCGCGAAAAATCCCTTTGTAAATTTGTCAAGAAATGCAAGGCGGTCATTTATCACGCCACTTTTGAATTCTTCAATTGTTGCATCATCTAATGCTCCTTCAGGATGATCCTCTGATTTGTATAAATAAGGAGGAACTGCTCCAGCAAAAACAGCCTTTTCAATACGATCTGTTCCATACGAACTAATGTACCGAGCTACCTCACCTCCACCCATAGAAAAACCAACAAGTGTGACATTTTGAAGATTTAAATGTTCCAACAGTTTATGTAAATCAGAAGCAAGTGTATCATATTCATATCCTTCCCACGGCTGAGATGATTTTCCAAATCCTCGGCGATCATATGTTATGACTCTGTAACCTGCTTCAATAAGAGCTGGCACCTGATATTCCCAAGAGCGTCCACTTAAAGGCCAACCATGTATTAAGACAATGGGTTTCCCTGAACCCTGATCCTCATAATAAAGTTCAATTGGAGCATGATTTTCATTACCTACAGTAAATTTTGCCATATAAAAATTCCTCCCATGAAGTTTCTTTATTAACCCTATATTCTTGCTTAGCTGATCAAAAAAACTCTTTATCCAAAACATTTAAAATACTTTTTTTACAAAATGTTTATAGAAATTATTATATTCCCAACTATTAAAATTGAAAAATTATGAAAAAAATATATTAGATTACAATTTATTTGTTTAAACCAAGGTGTGTAAATCATTGAAAAAAATTAAAACTGAAAAATTGAATAAGAGATTTCTAAGCAACTCCAATTGGGGTATCTCCAATTAAGGGAATTAGGAATCACAGCCGTTCCTAAAATATCAAGGCTTATTTGTCGATTTCACTTGCAAATTTTAAAAGACTCTGCGATACCAGTAAGCCGCAGCTTCAACTTCATCAACAGTCAATTGATGCCCACTATTTTCCCAATGAACTTCAATTTTTGCATTAGCCTTTTCAAATAAGGATTGAAGTTCATTAGATTCCATCGGCGAACATATAGGATCATTTTTACCAGCAGCAATAAAGACTGATTTTCCTGACAAATCAGGAAGAACAATTCCTTTTCTCGGTACCATCGGGTGATGGAGGATGGCTCCCTTTAATGCATTTTGGTAGTGAAATAATAAACTAGCAGCTATATTAGCTCCATTTGAGTATCCAATAGCTATCATGTTGTCTCGATCAAAATTATACTTTGCAGCAGACTCATCAAGAAACTCATTTAATTCTTTTGTACGGAAAATCAGATCTTCCTCATCGAATACACCTTCAGCTAATCTCCGGAAGAATCGAGGCATTCCATTTTCCAATACATTTCCGCGGACACTTAGCACTGATGCCCCGTCATCAACTCTTCCCGCAATAGGTAATAAATCTAATTCATTTCCGCCAGTACCATGCAGTAATAATAACGTTGGTTTCGTTGAATCTTTACCCTTATTAAATATATGTTTCATGATTGATCTCCCTCCAGAACGCGAACTTCCACAGTAGGTAAGGCTTCTTCTAATTCTTCTCGTTTTGGCTCCAGCCAAGATGGTAACATCAGTTTATTACCAAGCTCAGCGACAGCTTCATCAACGGAAAAGCCTGGCGGATCGGTCGCTATTTCAAAAAGGATACCACCTTGTTCATGGAAATACACAGCATTGAAGTAGTTTCGATCACGAATCTCAGTCGGATAATACTCCTTATCTTGAAGAAGTGTTCTCCATCTCAAAAGATCTTGGTCATCCTTTGCCCTCCATGCGATATGGTGAACAGTTCCGGCCCCTTTTAACCCGCGAACCGAAGGAGTTAGCTTAATATCAATTGTATTTCCAAACTGACCATCCGATTTAAACCTAAGGAAGCTCGCTTCTTGCCCAAGACATTCGAGCCCTAATACGTTTTCAAGCACATCCGCAGTTTTATTAGGTTGAGTTGAAATTAAAATAGCTCCACCAAACCCTTTAATTGCGACCTCTGAATCGACTTCTCCAAAACTCCAATTATTTTTTGGGCCTTCATTTCGTTCCACTAATTCAATTTCGAGACCATCCGGATCTTGAAATTGTAAATATTTTTCTCCAAAACGTAGGGATTGAATAAACCTAATTCTAAATTTTTTCAAACGATTTTCCCAAAATTTAATGGATTGATTTGGGATGATAAAACTGGTTACTCCAACCTGTCCTGTGCCAATTCGACCTTTTAACTGGTTTGACCACGGAAAAAAAGTTATAACAGACCCAGGTTGACCAGTTTCATTTCCAAAATAAAGATGATAGACCTCTGGACGATCAAAGTTTATCGTCTTTTTTACAAGTCTTAACCCCAGTATGCCAGCATAAAAATCAATACTTCTTTGGGCATCGTTCACCATTGCTGTAATATGATGGATCCCTGTTGTTTTTTGCAACCTCACCATTCCCATTCTTTTCATTACTTTGATTAAGAAATTAATTAAGTCTCTCTATGGAAAAAATCTCACCTAATTTTGCATAATTTGTACCAGCTAACCAGCTCACAACTTTAATTCTCTTACCTCAAATGGTAAAATACTTTGTTTAATCTGCTCTCTAAACTGTTCATACTGCTCTGGCAACATTAATTTTTCTCCCATCGTCGCTTCAGATTCATCGTGAGAAAATCCAGGAGGATCTGTTGCAATCTCAAAGAGAATTTCCCCGTGTTCTTTAAAGTAAATCGCATTAAAATAGTTTCGATCTCGTACAGGAGTTACCTCATATCCGTTTTCCTCAACATATTTTTGCCATTCCAATTGGTCTTGATCATCCTTTGCCCGCCATGCAATGTGATGTACGGTTCCAGCACCCATTGTCCCGCGTCCAATTGGCGTTAATTTTAAGTCAATGACATTGCCAATTTCTGCTGAAGAACGGTAACGTGCAAAGCCGCCTTCCTTGCCGATTAATTCTAGTCCCAATATGTTTTCTAACAATACAGCCGTTTTGTCAGGATAGGCCGATAATAAAGTAGCACCGCCAAAGCCTTTAATAGCTACCTCAGGTGTTACCCCGCCAAAGGTCCATGTATTTACTTCGCCTTCTTCCCTTTCAACAATTTCCAAGTGTAGCCCATGTGGGTCATCAAACTCCAAGTATTCCTCGCTAAAGCGCTCCCTTACAGTAAACGGAATATTGAAGGATTCCAGTCTTTTTTTCCAGAACTTCATAGCTCCTTTTGGAACAACATAAGATGTAACGCCTACTTGACCATCACCAATTTTTCCTTGACTAGCTCCTGCCCATGGAAAAAATGTCATGATTGTTCCTGGTTTTCCACCCTCATTACCAAAATAAAGATGGTAGGTACCTGGGTCATCAAAATTGACAGTTTTTTTCACTAAACGTAAACCTAATACACCTGCATAGAAATCAACATTCTCTTGAGGATGACCAACAATTGCAGTAATGTGGTGAATACCCATCGTTTTTTTACTCATTTTATTTTCACTCCCATTTTTATTCCGGTTAGACACTAACCTTAAAAAAGCATCGCCAATTTGTCGATAATTGTATATACGACTTTAAGGGTGTTTTTTCCTTTATGCGAAGTTTTTTATTGTCTATAAATATTTGATCTTTAATTTTATTAAAAAAAGAATCTTGAAAATTATTCACTATATCCATTATTAAGTTTGGTTAAATAAAGGGGTATCGCCCAACATTTTCGATATCAAAGTGATATTGATGATATATGATTTCCAATGATTCATATGAAATAGGTCAGAAGGAGAAAATAGTTATAGTTAAGGTTGTCATTATTGAAGTTTCACCAGGAAGCTATATTGAATTTGCGATTACTATTTGAAATAGCAAGAAGATTCACCTTTATTCAATCAGAGAAGCAGATAGCTATTTATGGTGATTTTCTTTTCTTCCATTTCTGCACTCCCTCCAATTTTTTTATAGTTACTAGTATGCTGGAAATATAAAGTGATTGGAAAAGAAAATAATATAGACATAGTCTATTTGCCATAGCTGCAAACACTAGCCAATAATAAGAAAACTAATGAGAAATCCTTACATCCTAGATTTTTTGTAATAAACACTTCATTAAATTAAACAGTTTGAGATTAGGCATAAAGCCACTTTTTTCATTTTGCTATATCATGGTACGATGAGGTGATTTTAACAAAGGAGGAAATATATGTATAAGACCATTGGCCTTATTTGTGGTAGTTTACGAAAAAACTCTTATAATCGAATCATTGCTCAATCATTAACAGAGATGGATGATTCCCATCAATTTCGTTGGATCGAGATAAATAATCTACCTTTTTTTAATGAAGACTTAGAAATAAGTGTTCCAGAAACAGTGACATCATTTAAATCTGCTATCCAGGACGTTGACGGTATCATTATTGTAAGTCCAGAGTACAATTCTGGAATTCCAGGCGTATTAAAGAATGCATTGGACTGGGCATCAAGACCTCGGGAATCCGCTGTTCTTAGCAGAAAACCGGTTGGCCTAATTGGAGCAACTCCTGGGGGGTTAGGTACTGTTTATGCTCAGATGCAAATCAGAGAAATACTAGAAACTATGCAAGTTCATGTTCTTCCATTTCAAAAAGTGCTGATTTCTCAAGTACATGAAAAGATTGATTCCGATCAGAAAGTGCTTACTGACGAAAAGACAAAACGTTATCTTCAGCGTTATTTACAACAATTTATAAATTGGATAGATAAAACTCCTGCTTTAGATAAATAGAAGTAGAGCAAGCATTTTTAAAAATAAATTTGACGTTTTTCTCTGATTTTCAAGAAAATTATTGACGTTAATATAAGTTTAGTTATAAACTGATTGCGCCAAATGAAGAAATTTATGGAAAATATTCCAATGTTTAAACTTTCTTCATTACTTTAATATTAGGAGGAATACATAATGTCTGATCTCTATTCTCGTATTTCCAAAGATGATGCTGTCGTTCTTTTAGTGGATCATCAAACTGGCCTTATGGCTGGACTAGTTCGTGATTATGGTGTTGATGAATTTAAGAACAATGTTTTGGCTCTTGCTCACACTGCTAAGTTTTTTGATTTACCAGTTATTTTAACAACAAGCTTTGAAAACGGACCTAATGGACCACTAATGCAAGAATTGGTTGATCTTTTTCCTAACGAGCCAAAAATAGCTCGTCCTGGACAAATTAACGCATGGGATAATGATGATTTTGTAAATGCAATCAAAAAAACTGGAAAAAAACAACTTATTATCGCGGGCGTAGTTACGGATGTTTGCGTTGCTTTCCCGGCACTTTCCGCTATAAAAGCTGGGTATGAAGTATTTGCTGTTACTGATGCTTCAGGAACTTTCAGTAAACAAGTTGCAGAAGCTGCCAATACGCGTATGGCACATAGTGGCGTGCAACTTATGAACTGGTTTAGCGTAGCATGCGAACTACAACGCGATTGGCGCAACGATGTCGAAGGTTTTGGCAATTTGCTTGCTAGTAATCTTCCAGGTTATCAAAATGTAATTGGAAGCTATATGGGAGCTCAGCGAGATCTTAGTAAACAAAATGCATAAATTTATTCCTAAGAAATAGCTATAAATCACTTTTTTAAAAAGTGGATAGCATAAAAGTAGCGCTGATTTAATCAGCGCTACTTTTTAAATAAGAAGTATAGCAAGGCTTTTATTTTTACGATTACAGCTGAAACTAATAATTGCCTTTAAAAAAATATTAAAATTGTTTCAAAAAACTTTATTTGAAAAAATTTTAAAAAAGGAGTGTTTTATTATGAGTAATTTAGAATTGTTAACTCCGGAGAACAGTGCATTAATTTTGATCGATTTTCAGCCTCAAATGACTTTTGGAGTTGCAAGCATTGACAGACAAACATTAATGAATAACGTTATGCTGCTTGCTAAATCAGCAAAAGCTTTTAACGTACCTACTATTCTTACTACAGTTGAAACACAAAGCTTTTCTGGTTATTTTTGGCCACAAATTCTTGACATATTTCCAAACCATGAAATTATAGAACGTAGTTCAATGAACTCTTGGGAAGATTCAAAATTTGTTGAGGCAGTTAAAGCAACAGGTAGAAAAAAATTGATATTTGCAGCACTTTGGACTGAAGTTTGCCTTGCATTCCCTGTGCTTGAAGCAATTAAAGCTGGCTTTGAAGTTTATGCAGTTGATGATGCTTCAGGTGGTACTAGTTTGACAGCACATAACGCTGCTATGCGTCGTGTAGAACAAGCTGGAGCAATTCCAGTGACAGCAATTCAAGTTTTACTTGAATACCAACGTGACTGGGCACGCAAAGACACTTATGATGCTGTTATGGATATTGTAAAAGAACACACTGGCGCTTATGGTCAAGGTGTGGAATACGCATATACTATGGTACATGGCGCGCCTCCAAGCAGGAAAATATGAATCAAGAAAGAGTATCTGTCGGAGAAACTCATACAGGGAACACTATGGATGCTGGTGGTCCAGTAACAACGATTGTTACATGGGAAATTCAAGAAGGTAGAGAAAAACAGTTTGAAACGTGGAGACATGAAATCGAAGCTGCCGCTACTAAATTTCCAGGGCATTTAGGCGTAAATCTAATAGTCCCCAATAACGGATCCAGAGAGTATACTGTTGTTTTTCGCTTTGATACGTATGAGCATCTTCGTGCTTGGCAAGAATCAGATATTCGTCGAGATTTGTTAAAAAAGGCAGAACTATTTCAAGCTACTAATCCAACGTACAAAACTGAAAGCAGTTTGGCTTATTGGTTTGTTACTCCGAAAATGCCAGTTCCACCGCCAAAATGGAAAATGTCCATTGTTACCGTTCTTGGTGTATGGCCTCTTAGCATGTTGGTTCCTAAAGTGGTAGGACCTTTTATAAAAAATATGATTCCTATTATGTCAGCTTTTTTTGTTTCAGTATGTATAGTGTCCTTGCTATCATGGGTAGTAATGCCGATTCTCGGTAAAATATTTCATCCATGGTTACAGAATAATAGGAAGTAGACGAGGTGTGAACATGAATTTACCGGATATGATCTTATATAACGGAAAAATCACTACCCTTGACCCATCTCAACCTGAGGTATCGGCTATCGCCATAACTGATGGTTTAATCACTGCAGTAGGTGGAGATGAGCTTCTTGATAGTGCCACAGAAAATACCAAAAAAATAGACCTTAAAAGAAAGAGAGCTATTCCGGGCTTGAATGACTCTCATATACACGTTATTCGTGGCGGTCTTCATTATAATATGGAATTGCGCTGGGAAGGTGTGCCATTACTTGCTATTGCTCTGGAAATGCTTAGAGAGCAGGCAAGGCGTACACCTGCTCCCCAGTGGGTAAGAGTAGTTGGAGGTTGGTCTGAATTTCAATTTAAAGAAAGACGGATGCCAACTTTGGAAGAGATTAATGCTGTTTCTGAAGACACACCTGTCTTTGTGCTACATCTTTATGATAGAGCACTTGTTAATCGTGCAGGGTTGCGTGCACTGGGATACACAAAAGATACCCCAGATCCTCCGGGCTGTTTAATTCAGCGAGATAAACGAGGTAATCCAACGGGTCTTTTAATTGCCAATCCTAACGCTTCTATTCTATATTCAAGTTTGGGTAGAGCTCCAGTACTTAATATTGACGATCAGATTAACTCTACTCGCCATTTTATGCGCGAATTAAATAGATTAGGTATCACAAGTGCCATTGACGCAGGTGGCGGATTCCAAAATTATCCTGATGATTACAAAGTTGTTGAACATTTAGCCGAGAAGGATCAATTAACTTTGCGTATTGCTTATAATCTATTTACGCAAAATCCAGATCATGAATATGAAGACTTTGCTTCATGGGCAAAAATTGTTTCTCCGGGTCAAGGAAATGATAAGTATAAAATGAATGGTGCTGGAGAAATGTTAGTATTCTCGGCAGCCGATTTTGAAAAATTTCAAATGCCACAGCCCGACCTAGCTACGGTGATGGAAGCTGACTTAAAGAAAGTAATTTCTCTATTGGTGGAAAACCGTTGGCCATTCCGTTTACATGCAACTTATGACGAGTCAATAACACGTTTCTTAAATGTTTTTGAGGAAGTCAACAGAGAAATTCCATTTAATGGTCTACGCTGGTGGTTTGACCATGCAGAAACAATCTCAGATCGTAGTATGGAACGTGTTAAGGCTTTAAATGGCGGTATTGCCATCCAAGACCGCATGGCTTTCCAAGGTGAATACTTTGTTGATTTATACGGAAAGGAAGCTGCAAAGCATACTCCTCCGATTTATCGTATGCTAGACCTGGGTATACCTGTTGGCGCCGGTAGTGATGCAACGAGGGTTTCCAGCTATAACCCTTGGGTTGCTCTTTACTGGATGGTTGCAGGAAAAACCATTGGTGGTCTTTCGATATACGATGAAAAGAATAAACTTGACAGAAAAGTAGCTCTGGAACTATATTCCAAAGGAAGTGCATGGTTCTCCGGTGATGAAGATAAAAAGGGTACCCTTGCAGTAGGTCAGTTTGCTGATATTGCTGTATTGTCTGCTGACTACTTTACTGTGCCAGAAGAAGAAATCAAAGACCTTGAATCATTACTCACCATTATGGGTGGGCAGGTTGTTTATGGAAATGATGAATTTAAAAATTTATCACCTGAATTGCCGCCAGCATCACCTGATTGGTCACCGACGGGAGTTTATGGTTATGGTGGTGCTAACCTAGCCGACAATATACTTTCTCACGATGCCCATGATCACAAACATAGTTGCAGTAACCCTCTCCATCAACACACTCATACCGTAATAGGAAATGATGGAACTAAATGGGGTATCGGTTGTACTTGCTTTGCTTTCTAATAAGGGTTTGGGCCGAGGTAGGACCCAAATAGTAATGGTATTGAGATCATAATGGTAATATGGGTTCTGGTGCAAATAATATGTAGATACGAAATAGTAGTCTATTCCTAACGGAATCTACTAATATGCGGTAAGACCGAAGAGTTGATTGATTGACTTGATTTGTTTTTTGACAGACTTCTCTCCTTGCAAAGTCTGTCTTTTTTATATCCGCTATATTAATCGCCTATTTTATACCAGGGGATGCAAATAAGAAACCTAAAGGGTCTGTTTTCTCTTATTTTATTAAAATTGGAGTAATATTTAATAAAAAAGACTTACCTATTTACTATATTATTTCAACAGTGCTCTTTATTTCACTAGCTGGCTATTATACAACCCTAGTAAGTTATCTAACTGGTCCTAATTTTGGATTAAACCACTGGCAAATATTATTGATTCGAGCTGTTGGTATCATTGGAATGTTAGTTAGTTACAGGTATTGCCTTGACCCTTCCTACCATCATTTCATTAATTGGACAACTAGCTGGATCTTCTCGTGGTATTGCTGTTTCGTTTCATATGTTTATGGCTTTCTTAGGTGCCTCTATCGGACCAATTGTATCAATTGCATTGGTCAAAAGTGGCTGTCATTTGATTACCTTTGCATCGTTGGCCGGAATACTACTTCTAAGTCTCATTATTCCGTTCTTCATCCGCATTGAAAAAGGAAATAGAGAAAAAGCAACTCAGATATCCTAAGGGAATGAGATAAGGTTAATATACCGATGTTTGTATGAAATCACACTATATTTAGTATATTTTTAACTTAAAAGGTAGGTTGATGGTTCCCTCATATCCAATTATATGTAATGAAACATCATATGTATCATTTTAAATATTTCTTGAATTTTTTTCAATTCTATTAAATGTGAATAATTGACTATCACATGTTTTTCTATAACTTCAAGAATGGTTCTACCAAGATACCCCAGAAAAGCTAATCCCATAATGGAAGGTGTTGTTTTGAGGAATTGTTTCCAGTATGTTTTTTGCTTCAGTAGCATTACTAGACGAAATTAGAATTCCTCGGTCACGAATAGACATCAAAAGGGAACCCCCCTTTTTACCCATTATATACGAACGAACGCTCTTTAACCCCTCACCAATTAAGGAGAGCCATATTTTGAACATTACCCGCAACTCATGAAGTTTCTGAGCTACTTATTCAGATTGGCAGCTGCAATTGCCGCATACGAATGGTTTCAACAGATTAAAAGGGAATATGCTTTTAGTGGTGATTTTAAAGTTGTTTATAATGGAGACATTGATATTACGGAGTTAGTGAAGAGGTTAACCCTGCAATTCCTGATGATTTACCTTTTTAATAAAAATTAAGCCCCACTTTAAAGATAAGGGCTTTAAAATTAGAAGTATCTGTACAATTTCATATTCGCTCTCTCATATTTGCTCTTAGCCACTAACTTCTTTTCTCAATAAGGGTAGTATGAATATGGGGATAGGTATGGAGCATATCCTGGATATCCATAGCCATCATACCCATAGCCACCATATCCATAGCCACCATAATATGGCCCTGCAAGCAACGCTCCTGCAGCAAGCCCTCCTAGAAAAGGAAATCCAAAACCAAACGGTCTTCCAAATCCAAATGGTCTCCCAAAACCTCCAAAGTGCCCTCCACCAAAACCTCCAAAGTGCCCTCCACCAAAACCAATTCTTCTTAAATCATTTACATTTATATCATCATTTATTAAACCATACATTTTTAGTAATTCCCCCTCAATTCTTTAGTTGATTTAGCTTATGTAAACTCCCAAGAGAAGGTTCTTTTTGTTTACAATGAGAAATTATTTAAATACAGGATTGAGGAAGAGATGTAACAAGTTGTTGAGATTATACTTATAAAGGGGATAACAATATATTTCCAACCCATGGAATTTTATAAAAAACGAGGAGATTTCTATGGAGAAAGGATACCTAAATGAGCAGCAACTACAATATACGAATTGTTTGAGTGCCTTTTTAGATATCTAAGGATTTAGTAATTTAGTTGCAAAAAGCAAAGAAGATCCAAATATTTTGAAGACCTTCTAAAAGCTTTAAAAACTATTGAAAACTTTGTTGCTCAAAACGAGGGGAAAAATGAAAGCGAAGGTAATGTATCATTTGGATCACGCTTTATCAAAGCATATCAATTTGAAAAAAGAAGCCATTTACCCAAGAATCATTATAGATCCTGCTCTATTAGATGGAAGTTCAGACCCTACCCATACGGAGAACCATTGATCTTGATATTTGAAGGGCAGCTGATCTTCAGCATGAAAAATAAGTCCACATTCAGCTATTGGCATAGAGCTCGTACGAAGCAATTGATAGCTAGCCGGTTTTTGGTGTCTAACAATTGGGGTGCAGTTCATTATTGTGGTCTTTTTTAGTGCACCCCTATGGAACTTATAAACCAAAAGACCCGCCATTCGAATCCTGGGTCAGTTCAGAATGAACTTGACTGTTTTTTTATGTTTAATTTCGGTATCAATCCTTTTGACTAATTGTAGGTTTTTAATTTTCAATTGACGATTTTCAAGTGCTGACCTGACAAAACGTCCCAAGAATCTGCATAAATTTCTTGTTGAATTTCCTTTACTACCTTTTTTAAACCAGCTATTCCCATCGCTAGGGTTGTATTCGGATGATTGAACATAGATATCATCGTTTCTGCTTGCAATCCTATATTGAACTAAAACTCCATTTTCTTCATCGTCAATTAATTCATTGGGGCAATATCTAATATTTTAACTCACTATAGCAGTAGTATTAGACATGCTTTCTAACAGCATTTCATTCATCATCTTCAACTAAAACCTTTGCTGCTCCTCTTCAGCAGCGTATGATGAACAAACCTTATCTCCATCTATAATTGCTGGATAAAAAATCCACCGTCACAAGCCTTTCATTCCCCATGCATCTCAACTTCTATACCTCCTGTTCTTCATCAACGAACTGTGTAGCAACATAATCAATAGTTCTTACTTATTCAACTACATAGAAAAACAATTAATCCATATACATAGAAATTCACCATACGAAGGATTCTATAAAAAAGTAGAGTATTATCCCGAGGTAAATATGAAAACAAAAAAACACGAAGTGCCAAATAAGAACTTTTCAATACTAATATGGAAAATGGCAATAGGTTCAGCCCTGTCCAGGGAATTATCAAAACTATTGGGTTCCGCTCATCCTTACCTAGCTCCACTCACGGTCATCCTATGCCTTCAATCAACAATGGACAAAACGGTCCAACGATCCATACAACGTGTAATTGGAACCATGATTGGTATTTCCGTCATTGTGCTCATTGCAAGACATATGAGTATAAATGGATGGAGTTTAGGACTATTAATTCTTTTAGGATGTTTTATCACGCAATGGTTAAAATTTGACAAAACAGTAATTCATCAAGTCGCACTCACGATATTATTTGTTTTTGTACTTGAACACCAAACGAAACATTATGCCATAGATAGAATGACGGATACTCTAGTAGGTGTAGTTATTGCGGTTTTAGTCCAGATAATTTGGTTCCGTCTAATTTCCAAGAAGCAACAAGGCGAGTAGATAAGATATACTCAAGTGGCGTTCCTTTTGATTGGTCATATATCAACTTCGCTTTTTTTTCTCTATGGTAAATGCACTCAAGGTCATACAATGAGTTCTCAGAGTTGCTTTCCTTGGGACGTTTTGAAATATCCCATTTTCAAACAGTTCATTCTTATAAAAATCTTTTTCAAGTTCGGCTCTTTAACGTAAGACCATATTTTTAATCCTTTCTGTAAAGTTAATATCTAAAACAAAATGACACCTACACGTACATTTGACTTTATAATTATTTAGGCTAAGTGTTTCCTGAAAACACTGTAAATGTACAGGATGGACAGAAAGCTATATATCTTTGTCCGTTCATAAGCCTTCACCCTTTCACAGGTTAGATAAATCCTTTTTTGAGTAATTCACGAGTCATATAGTTCTGGCATAATTAATGCTGCTTGCCATTTAACCAGCTCTCTATCACGAATTGTACTCATCAGAATCTCATAAGAGACAGAAAAAAATTCCTTTCCTAAAGAGACCACTTATTGTGGTCTCAGACTGTAGACAAACTCGATGAAAATCGAGTTTGTCTATTTTTTATGAGTTGTACAATTTGGCCGTTGATTTTC
>NZ_JAOPHO010000083.1:0-14297 GCF_033141925.1 Peribacillus sp. CSMR9 | reverse complement strand
TACTCATGAAATTTGCTGTTTACTCGTGAATTTCCGCTCTTTACTCGTGAGTTTTGCTGTTTTACTCGTGAATTTCCACTCTTTACTCGTGAGTTTTGCTGTTTTACTCGTGAATTCGTGCTTTACTCATGAAATTTGTTGTTTACTCGTGAGTTTCCGCTCTTTACTCGTGAGTTTTGCTGTTTTACTTGTGAATTCGTGCTTTACTCATGAAATTTGCTGTTTACTCGTGAGTTTTGCTGTTTTACTCGTGAATTCGTGCTTTACTCATGAAATTTGCTGTTTTACTCGTGAATTCTTATTTTATATCATTACTTGTGCAAAAAAAGCAGCGATCCTCTTGGAATCGCTGCTCCCTGTTATTTATGCTCCTGCCCAAACATCCTTGGCATATCTGCCATTCTCCTCTAAGGATTGCAGCCATTCTGTGGCTTCTTCTTTAGTTGTTTGATAGAAATGCATATAGCTGTCGATTAATGTTCGTTCAACATCGGGTGCCATTTTGCTTCCGTCTCCGCAGATGTATAGGTGTCCTCCTTCTTTTAATAAAGGAAGAATGTCTTGAGCGTTTTCCGCTAACCGGTTTTGGACATATGTTTTTTCTTGACCGGGACATCTTGAGAATGCGGTGTGCAGTGTTACAAGTCCCTCTTGTTCGGCTTGCACGAGTTCTTCTTGGTAGAGGAAATCGTGTTCAGGATTACGGCATCCAAAGTAAAGGTGGGCCGCCCCTAGGGTTTCACCTTTTTTCTTAAGAGCGCGACGAGCCTGAATGAAGCCTCTGAATGGTGCAATTCCTGTTCCAGGGCCAATCATGATGATTGGTTTCTCTGTTTGCTCCGGAAGCTGGAAATTGGATTGCGGCGTATTGATAAAGCAGGCTACCTTGTCGCCCTCGGAGCGTTCTGCCAAATAATTCGATGCAATTCCTTTGTATTCCCCGTTGCCGCTTAAAGCCTTCCCACGGACGACGCTGACCGTGATGCTTGCTTCTCCTTCCTTGTGGAGTGGTGAGCTTGAAATGGAGTAGTATCTTGCTTTTAAAGGTGGCAGTAAAGCCAGGAAACGTTCAAATGGGATTTCACATGCAAGGTACGTTTCTGTCAGATCAAGCATGGTCATGCGCTTGTTCAGGATTTCTCGTTTATAGGTACTGTCCTCAAGAAGATTTTCAAGTTCTTTTACATGGGGAGGACATACCGTGTGAGTGGCAAGCGCCCGAATCTGAGACCGGGTGGCTGGTTCTTGGAACTCCACATGATTGGATAGTAACTCCTCTAGTTTTATAGGTTTTCCTGTAGGAAGATGGGCAGCTTTTCCCGAATCCCCAGTCAGATTGACATAATCCTGGCCATTCAGGTTGAATCGACTGAGCACTCGCTCGACAAGTTCAGATGGATTTTGAGGAAGAGCCCCGAGATGGTCACCTTCCTGATAATGAATGCCCTCTGGCACAGTTAGCTCTATATGCCGTGTACTTCTTCCGCTTTCTACATGTTGTAATTCGAAATTCCTTTTTACAATCGATGTAAATGCATGATGGGTGCGGGCAAGTGGCGTGCCGCTTACATTACTTACGAAGTTCATCGTAATCGAGCTGACTAACCGTTCATTCATATTCACTTCGATGTTCAGGTTTTCGGCAAGATTTGGCCAAAGTGCTTCTGTCCATTTCTCGAAATCCCCTTCAAAATCATCGCTTGCATCTCCATAGCCTGTTTCTGATAGCCTCACTGCTCCTTTTTGTTCCAGCCGTTCATCAATGAAAATCGGAATGCGTTGGTACGTATTGGCCCAATTGCGGTCTCCGCAGCCAAAGACCGCATAGTGAACACCATCCAAAGTGTCATCATGACTTTCCTTCAGCCATGAAACAAAGTCATCCGCATTATCCGTGGGATTTCCATTATAAGATGCCGAAACTATGAGAACGGCCCCTTCTTGAGGAAGTCGATTGGTGTAATCATTCAAAGGGGCAACCCTGGCATTGAAGCCTTGTAGCTTCCCTGTTTCAGCAAGATCACGAGCAATCCCTTCAGCTGTTCCCATGTTTGATCCAAACAGGACGAGTAATGGTGTGCCATGCGCAGATTCGATGGAAGATGCCGTGGCTCCTTTGTCCGCAGACTTTGGTTCTGGAGAAGCAACGGTAAACGACATCGCCGGCTTTCTAGGTGAAACGCGCATGGTCAATCCGTCCGGTTTGAGAGTCAAGGTTTCTTTAACATCCAATTGATAATCTTCATGATCAATCAAGTCAAAGTGCTGTAAAACCATTCCGAGCACCAATGTCGCTTCATGAAGGGCGAACTGCTGTCCGATACAGGCTCGCTGCCCGTTTCCAAACGGTTTATAAGCATGATAAGGGATGGAATCTAAATTCTCGAACCGCTCAGGAATGAATGATTCAACGTCATCACCCCAAACGGATGGATCACGGTGAAGCTCAGGAATAAGCAGCGTGAACACATCCCCTTTCTTCACAGTGTATTTTTCGTCCAAAATGGTATCTTCTTTGGCATAAACGGAAAACGCCGGAGCTGTCGGCCACAGACGAAGCACTTCATTCAGCACCATACGGACATATTTCAGCTTTTTCACTTGTTTGTAATCAGGAACATCGTCACCCAGCACTTCATCTACTTCCTGCTGTGCTTTTTTTAACTTGTCTCTGTTATTCATGAGGAAATAGATGGCGAACGATAGGAGGCCGCTCGTCGTTTCATGTCCAGCTATTAAAAAGGTAATGATTTGAAAACGGATATTTTCATCATCCAGTGATACGCCCGTTTCAGGATCGACCCCTTTCAACATATGTGAAAGAAGGTCATCTTCTCCCTGATCACCATTTTGTTTTCGTTCAGCAATCATTTCATCCACTAGAGAGAACATATATTGAATGTCTTCCCTGAATTGTTTTTTAGACTTGACCATCAGTTTATCTTGAATGCCAAGTCGCTGCGTTTGGCTCATCGCTTCATCCAACGCACGCACCATACTGGTGACAAAAGGATGGGTGGTCTCCCGATAAAAACTGTTAAAGCGGTAATTGAACCCGCAGAGACCGATCGTATCCAAGGTCAAACGTGTCATATCTTCAGGAACATCAATCACATCAGCCGGATTCACGCGAGCCCATTTCTGAATGAGTTGGGTTGCAAGATCCACCATTTTAGCATGATACCCCTTCATTGCCTGCTGGCTAAAGCTGGGCAGCAGGATGTTATGGGCCTTTTTCCAATTCGGCTCGGCCGTTTCACTTGTGAAGAGACCATCGCCACCAAATGCTCGCACTTTTTGCAGTGAAGGACCGACTTTCTTATCAAACCTTGTTTCATCACAAATTTCTTTAGCGAGGGCAGCACTGGATACGAATGTAGAGATGCGACCAGGAAATTGGAATTGAAAAACCGGTCCAAGTTCTCGTGCCAGCTTCATATATGACTGAAGCGGTTTATCCTTATCTATTATAGGCAGGCTGCCTAGGGGGCCGTATGACTTTGGCTGTGGAAACTGAGTTGTATTTTCCATTTTATTAGCACCTCTTTTATTAGATTAAAATGCGAAATGAACGTTCATTCCGCTTAATTATTGAAAATGTCTCAAACGTGCAACCGGACAGAATCCCAAAAACTTTCTTCCACATCTGCCAAAAGTTTTGATTCAGGTTCTAGCTCCCCAATGCGGACAAGCTGCGCAAGCTCAAGAAAATGCTCCGTAAATGATGGCAATCAAAGCTGAGGAAGACAGCTCCGTAATTTCTTTTTTCTCTTTTCCTGAATCAAAGAAAGTTTTAAATATATTCAATAGCCTTGAATAGCATGACTATCTTCATTTAAAAAATGGGCTCCACTATGAATCTTTATAAAATAAAGCGCTAGATCCTGCCCTGTCGTAGAATGAACCATTGATTTGAAAATATGGTGGAACTGATTGGGAATCGAATCATCATGATTCACCCTTTTTTTATAAGATGCGGAATGAATGTTCATTTCTGTTAATGTAAGTGTATACTCATTAAAATTCCATCTCAATCGCGCATATTACCCATATTTTGTGAATTCTTTATAAACGAATAGAGACAAAAGACCTATACATCTTATTTCAACGAGTTAAACCGTCACTAAACAACATCTTTTGACTCATGAAAAAAAGAGCTGATCGTCACAGCTCTTGTACTTGTTAGCTAAAGTAAGGCTCATGCCCTTTATTAAGTTAAACTTCATGTTTACCCATTAAATGAAAAGAGCTTACGCATGATAATAGCGTTCAGATAGTTTCTTTTTATGTGCATTAAACACTTCTTCCAATGGGATATCGTACTTATTCGCAATCACAATCAAGTTACCTAGTACATCTCCCAATTCTTCTGTTAACTCCTGTTTATTCTCTTCAAACGTACCGCTTACTTCATCAGGTCTATCCCTGCCAATCTCAAGGGAGCGAATGGCGCGTGCAACCTCGCCAGTTTCTTCTGCCAAAAAGCCAATGCGAATGAAGATGTCCAATTCTGACCATCCTCGTGCTTCATAATAATCTTTTACCCATTGTTGAAATTCAGTGACGTTCATATTCATCCACCTTTCATTCAGATGATTCAAGTTTAACAAATCCCCCTGAATTTTGTATGATAAGAAAGGAAGATTACTAAATGGGAGATGTGATATTTTGAAAAGTCTAGCTGTATTTTGTGGATCAAGCATTGGTGCATCTGCTGTCTATGTAGAAGAGGCTAAAAACCTGGGTGCGGAACTGGCAAAACGTAATATTACCCTTGTTTATGGGGGCTCAAGTGTAGGAATCATGGGTGCAGTTGCAGATTCCGTTTTGGAAGCAGGCGGAAATGTAATTGGAGTCATGCCAGATTTTCTAGAAAAAAAAGAAATAGCACATAAGAGCCTGACCGAACTGATTGTCGTGGAATCCATGCATGAAAGAAAAGCAAAAATGGCTGAGCTTGCAGATGGGTTTATGGCTTTGCCAGGCGGACCAGGAACATTAGAAGAATTCTTTGAGATCTTCACTTGGGCTCAGCTTGGACTTCATCAAAAACCTTGCGGGCTCTTAAATATTAATCATTATTATGATCCTTTGGTCGCTTTATTCAATCATATGTCCGATGAGCAGTTCCTCCATGAAAAATTCCGTTCCATGGCGCTGGTAGATGTTGAACCAAATGGACTCCTTGATCAATTCAATTCATATGAACCGCCAACCGTAAAAACCTTCATTACTGAAAAACAGACCTGATCGTTCAAAAGCAACAGGCCAAGGTCAATAATGACCTTGGCTTTTCTGACCAGCTTCAAACCTAATATTTACTTTCACGCCTCATATTCACTGTTTCTTGAAGCGCCGCCCTTTTCGCATAGATCGTCACAGCACTTTCACTGCTCGATTAGGTAAAAATCAGGTTTAAATAATCACCATGCCCCTTAATAAGTTGAACTTCATGTTCAGAAGAAATCCAGAAGAAATGGAATGTCAGCCCTTCTTCATCCCTGCCACCTGTTGGCTGATAGTCCCATTCATCAGGAACATTCGATGCACAAATTTTATAAAAAAATCTGTTATGTATGGCACCATCAGCGTACTCCCAAAAATCTTCTGCAATTAAATCCTCCACATTAAAATTCTCAAGACCTGTTTCTTCTTTCATTTCCCACTGCTTGATATGTATCTTCATGAGGCTCCACTGTACCTTTGGGTATCTGTATACCCGCTTCACTAATGGGATGTTGAAAAACCAATACCTGTGTTTCTCCATTAATGGTTCTTGTCACATATCCGTAGGCTTTTCTTATCGGTATCACTTTCATTCCCCCGTTGTTGATATGAACCCTATTGAGAGATCAATCGCCAAAAGCAAATATGAGCTCTGACTCGCATACAGTTTCTCCATCAACAGTTGCCCTTCCTTTTCCTTTGCCGATAGGACCTTTTAAGCGAGTAATCTCCACTTCTAAACGTAATTGGTCCCCTGGTCTTACTTGCCTTTTAAAGCGACAATTATCGATCCCAGCCAATAGCCCCATACGCCCTTGATTTTCTTCTTTTGTAAGCATAATAACAGCACTTACTTGTGCTAAAGCCTCAACGATCAATACACCTGGCATCACTGGGTGATTTGGAAAATGCCCATTAAAAAACTCTTCATTTGCTGTTACATTTTTAATGGCCACCGCTCTCTTTCCTTCTTCCAATTCCAAAACCCTATCAACTAAAAGAAATGGATAGCGATGCATGATAATACCTTTGATTTTTTGTATATCGATCAATAGTAAGTCCCCCATTGCGATGAATTGTTTTCACTTTATTTTACCATCAGTATCATCATATGGATATTTTTGTATCTATCACACTGCACTTCGTTCAACAAAAAAAGGCTGCCTGAGCAACCCTGTTTGTTGATTTCTCTTACAAATCCTTTGATTTTTTTTCCTTCGATTTAGTTACCGGGGATAGAACCAATTGTTCATACCTCTCATAACCACCTAAAAGTTTATGAATCAAGCTTATTTTCGGAACAACAAGGTAAACCATCAAGCCTGAAATGGTACTTATAATAGCTCCTGCCAGCACATCCGCCGGAAAGTGGACACCTACCCAAATACGGGAAATGCCAACAAGGAAAGCCAGCATGATCCATAACAACCACCAACCTCTTTTGAAAAGCCAAAAGGATACACAAAACGAGAAAAACAAAATGGTATGATCGCTTGGAAATGAGTTATCCACTGCTTTTTCAATTAACTTATTAACATTTGCCAACTCAGCGAATGGTTGATTATTCGAATGTAATCCCCCTGCCATTTTCCCCATAACTTCAGCCATTACAAACGTAATCATCCCACAAACAACCATCATTCTACTCTGTTCATTTCGAGTGAACCAAATTACGATGACTCCTAAAGCCAAAAAAAATACCATGTACTCGGCAATGAAAATGGCAGAAGGATTTAAATAAGTGTATTGTTTCCCTAAGTCATTTATCATTCTAAATACATGAATATTCAGTTCAAAAAAACTCATTTCATACCCGCCTTTCCTCTTTTTCTTTCATATTAAAAGAGAAAGGGGGTAAATCTCCATCGATTTCCCTAACAGTTTAAGCTGTCATCTTACAATATTGTCACGTGGTCGCACTAACAGATCAAGAAACTTGTATTTCAAGGTGGAATTAAAGGTTTTACTTAACTTCATTGAGTGATGAAGCCTGTTTTGAATATACTTGTTAAAACCACACACAATCATATAATTGTGTAAAAAAAGGACATGATACGATGATGTAAATTCATTTGAAAATTATCCTATGAGCTGGAAACCTGTCATTGATAGAGCACTGAAACCGCTATATATGCTCATTACTTCCGGGAACGAAATTGCCGCCACATAGAAAACTGGAGATTTTTGGATATCAATGTAAGTACTGTATCGAAAGCTTTTAAAGTATGTGAATTAAATGGCTTATTATGTGCAAGAGTAGGCTTTTCTACCTGATAATATTCTCCTCAAGATTTATTGCAACTAACAAAGCTTCATCCCTTTATCCATTCCTAGTTTCTTCAAAAAAGACAGTACTCTCATATTTTCTTCAACCGTAAAACATCTTTTTTGTGATACACACTTAAAATCAAACCAAACAAGCAGGCATTAACCATCGCTGATAAAGCACCATAACTCATAAATGGCAGGGATACGCTTATTATTGGTAAGAAGCCGAGAGACATTCCGATGCTGATAGTTACCTGTGCAGTGAAAAGGGAAAGACTGCCGGAAACAAGCATTTTCCCAAATGGGTCTTTTACAGTTTGGAATATATGGGAAATTCTCCAGATCATCCATAAAAACAGCAGACCAATGAACAATGCCCCAGTCCAGCCAAGCGTATAGGTAATTGTTACAAAGATAAAATCCGTCATCATTTCATTTAAAGAATCAATCTCCCCGAGGGAACCCAAATGGCCAATCCATCCGGCATCCTCAATTAGATTTTCCAGTTTCAAATACATATACCCCGATGTCTCACTGAATTTTTCAGGCGTAACGAACGCAAAAAGTCTTTCAAATTGATAGGGCTTGATATCTTTCAAGGATATAAGCAGAAGTGAAACACATGTAGTAAGCAGGACCGCTGCAGTGATAAGGATTTTCCTTTTATTTAGGCTGCTCCTCCAGACCATTACAGCAACCATCAATGAATAAAGCACCGCCGCCTGCAAGTTAACTGTAAACAGAAACAAAAAGGCAGAACAAACGTATAAAATGGCAGCCAAATAAACATTCATCTTTTTTGATTGCAGCATTCCGGCCCAGGCAAGCAGAAAAAGTGGCAGAACCACAATCGAATCGACCGACAATAAACCCATAATATTAATTCGAGGACTGCCATTCACCCATACATTGGAAAATTGGAACTGAACAAGAATCAGACATCCGACCGTAAAGAAAACCCAGCCCCATCGCTGAAATTTCCGATAATCGAAAAAAAGAAGGCCACAGACCAAAATCACACTCCCTGCTACAGAATATACCTGCTTCAGCACTGAAAATGTATTACCATCATTAAATAAGAACCGAAACAAAAACAGGCCGGCAGCTGACATGAACAGAAACATGCTCATTAGCTTCCAATCAATCTTCGGCCTGTGCAGCTTGTCCATCTTCTGCCCAATGTCAGAGGGACTGATATGACGTAACTTCATCTAAAAAATGATCGCTTCTCAATCAGTTCCTCCTCCTTCAAACGCTGTCCGCCAACTAGAGGCGGAACCACTTTTAGCTTCCTTTTTCTTTAGCCACTTTTTCGCATGTTCATCCAAGGAATAGAGCTTCCTGTCGTCCGTTTCCCAAACAGACTGAAGCCAGCCTTCCTGCTCAAGCTCATGCAGGGTAGCATACAAGGAGCCTTCGTTATCTTCAAACTTCCGGATGCCTTTCTGGTAAAGAGATTCGTTAATTTGATAACCACTTTTCTCCTTATCCAATGATCTGAAAATGGCAATCATGATGTCTTCCTTGCTCGCATCCTGCTTTTCGATAGCAGTATGGATGGAGCTTCTATGGTTTTCCGTGAATTTCAATTCAGGAAATGTATGCTTTTTCATAGCCGATTTTAAGCGTGTTAATCTATCTTCCATCGGTCGATTCCTCCCAATAGGTTTTTAACCTTCTTTTTGCCTGGCGCATCCGGGTCTTCACCGTCCCAAGTTTGACCCCGGTAACTTCAGAAATCTCCTTGAGCTTCATTTCCTGAAAATAATGGAGATAAATGACCTCGCGATACTGGACAGGCAGCTCCATGACAGCATCAGCAAGCTGCCTATCTTCATCCTGCTGAATGACCGCTTCTTCCACATTATCGGTAGAAGTCCATTCCTGCTCCGCTTCCGCAGGCGAAACCTTTCGAAAGTACCAGCTTTTCCAATAATCCTTACAATGGTTAATAGCAATTCTCCAAAGCCAAGTCCTTATATTTGATTGTTGATTATACGCGGGCAGCGCCTTATAGCATTTGATGAAAATCTCCTGTGTAAGGTCCTCTGCCACAACTGTGTCTTTTACATAGGAATAGACCAATTGCAGAATATCCTGGCCATAAAGGGACATTATTTCATCAAGTAATGATTCTTCATCTTTCGTTTGAGACCATTTCAACACAAACTCCTCCAAAACAGTTCACACTTCCTTCCTAGATACATAGACGAGTGTACTTATAAGAAGGTTTTCTATTTTTAAAATTTCTCCCTTTGGAGTACAGCAAAAAATATGGTACCACAATCCACAGTATTATCACCTAGATAATGTTGAATTCATTGAACTAACAAGTGAGTTAGCTAAAGATCAAACTACATTTAAGGCAAACTTTTTTACTAAATAACTAATAAAATTAAGAAGAAACGATATATTAACAGGTTATTAATTTGTATAATGGAAGCATTCGTATTAGGGGGTAAAAAATGCTGCACAAACAGAACAATTCAGATACTGTAATCATTGTTATTCACGAAATTTATGGATTGAACGAACATATGCAGGGCTTTTGTGAGGCATTATCAAAACAGGACTTTGATGTCATCTGTCCGAATTTGTTAGGTCGCGAAACGCCTTTTGATTATTCCCAAGAGGAAGCTGCATATCGTCATTTTATGGAGGACGTAAGTTTTAAAGAAGCTTTACATAAAATAAGGGATATAATATCGGATGTTAAAGATGAATACAAAAAAATATTCATCATTGGATTTAGTGCAGGGGCAACTGTAGCTTGGCTGTGCAGTGAGGAAGAATGCGTCGATGGAATAGTTGGATACTACGGTTCCCGTATTAGGAATTATGTAGAATTAACGCCACAATGCCCTGCACTGCTATTCTTTCCGCAAGACGAGCCATCGTTTGATGTGGACGAGTTAATTTCAGCTTTAGAAATAAAGAATATCGAAGTGCATAAATTCAACGGAAAACATGGATTCAGTGACCCTTACAGTTCAAAATATCATGTAGAATCAGCGCATAAAGCATTTAGCAAAATGATGAAATTTATTCTGGAACAGTAAATGCATGAACTGAACGTTCAACCTAACATCGTTTTGTATTGATCCAATGTATCGAACCAGCATCACTATGGGGATGACAGTCCGTTTGAACCTTTTTGTACTCTATTTCCAATTCTTTTAAGGATAACTTCATAAGCTTTTCCACAGTCATATTTACATGATGGACCATAAGCTTATGGATTAATTCCTTCCGTCTTTCTTCCACACCTTTCCTCATTTCACCCTCTCCTTTTAATTATTTGATGGTATTAGAGGAATAACCGCCTCACCCGCATTTTCTGAAGTTAACTGAAATGATTTATCTTCAGACAGGGGGAACTGTCATCGGAATAGGATTCCTTCTCTTCAATTTTACGTATTTTAATATATTCCTTCTCTAAATCGGTTAAGGTTAATTCAAATAGATGTATGTCATTCTTTTTATAGACACCCTCGTTAATCAACTTGTTGATTAGGAAGTCTCTTTTCTTCTCAATTGCATTACGTAATAAAATCCCCATAATAAATCCTCCTTTATTATATGAACTACTACGGATTGGAACAGCCTTGGAATCGTTCAATCGGAATTTGCTGGCTGGCTCATTCACAAAAAAAACCGGTGACATCTCTTTACATTAAAGAAAAGTCTCCGGTTTTCCGGTCAATTAACCTATAATCCCTATTGAATTACTAAGTATTATTGTTACCTATACTACAAACTCTGTGCTCCGTAGTCAACAAAAAGTTTTGATTTTCTTGAATTTTATATTTTTTGATTCTGCTTTTGGGTAAGCACTTTTTTATTTTTCCGTTTGTTTCGTAAAAGGAGTACCCGAAGTAGTCCCAATAAAATTAATTTTCTAAATAATTGGGATATGGGACCCTATACTTTTCAGGAAACTTTGTGGAATCTCGTCATGTAAGACCGTTCTCACGAAGTTTTTTGCAATATCCGTTTGCGGCTTCGCAAAAACTTCGAAAACTGAACCTTGTTCAACGACGCATCCGCCCTCCATGACCGCTACCTTATTGCAAATTTCCCTGATGACAGACATTTCATGAGTGATTAGCAGAATGGTAATATTGTATTCTTTATTAATTTTTTTTAAGAGCTGCAGTACTGCACTCGTTGTTTGTGGATCCAATGCAGATGTAGCTTCATCACACAATAAGATTGATGGATTGGTAGCCAATGCCCTCGCAATTCCGATCCGCTGCTTTTGACCGCCGGATAATTGTTCCGGATAACTCTTTGCCTTGCTTGATAAGCCAACGAACTCTAACAGCTCGCCTACCCGCTTTTTGATTTCTTTACCCGGAGTTCCCGATAAAACCAGCGGCATGGCGATATTATCAAAAACGGTCTTTGAGTTAAGCAAATTGAAATGCTGAAAGATCATCCCGATTTTTTTCTTTTCAGCCCGTAATTCCTTTGGGTTCAATTTGGTTAAATCCTTGCCCCCAACAATCACCTGACCATCTGAAGGGTGTTCCAGCAGATTGACCAGTCTGATCAATGTACTCTTCCCGGCTCCGCTATAACCGACTACACCGAATATATCCCCCTTTTCCACTGTCAAATTAATGCGCTTCAAAGCCTCGACAGTCTGTTTCTTTGTTTGATAAACCTTTTTAACATTTTGAAACTCTATCATCCAATCTCCCCCCATGCTGTTTATTTGTACAAATTCATTATCAGAGAAGAGCTTTGCAAAGTTTCATAATGATCGGGTTAAATTTTCGAAACTCACGAGTAAATGCACGAAATTCACGAGTAAATGCGTGAAACTCACGAGTAAATGCGCGAAACTCACGAGTAAGTGCGCCAAATTCACGAGTAAGTGTGCGAAACTCACGAGTAAGTGCGCGAAATTTACGAGTAAGTGCGCGAAACCCACGAGTAAGTGTGCGAAACCCACGAATAAGTGTGCGCAACTCACGAGTAAATGCGCGAAACCCACGAGTAAGTGTGCGAAACTTACGAGTAAATACTCACAACTCATGATTAATGATCGAAACTCACGAGTAAATGCACCAATTCTCCAAATAACCATATACATTCTGAATAAACAAAAGAGGCCTCTTCCGTCATCAGACAGAAGAGGCCTCTTTTAGACATAAAAAAGAGTAAACTCTTAAATTAATTATCTAAGAAAAGCTCCTTCTTATCTTTCAAACTTTCGTCCGTTGGAATTAGCACAGTATTTTTACAAAAGTAAAAACCCGCTGCCGAGGTATCATAGGGCCAAGTCCCTCCACATCTCTTCATAAGAATTAACGTTATATTTAATTATGTCCTTCACTATATATTCTAATTTCCCTAAAGTCAACCATATTTTCCATCACTCTAAACATTTTCACAGTATAGTCAATTGACGTTTTTTTAATTATATTAATATAATTTCATTTCTACTTTATAATGATTTGCTCATTCTCCAGACAGGGTATTTTTCATTTTCTTCCCTTATCTTCATCATGCCTGAATTTGAATACAAACGAATTGCCCTTTGATTATCCGAAGAGACCCTTAAATGATATTCGGATACATTAAATTGCCTGAAAAAGTTTTATGCGTAGCGTACCAATTCCTTGCCAATGCCTTTACTGCGGTATTCGGGAATAAGATAAAATAGATTCACATAGCCGATTTCAGTCCCTTCATACTCCCGAATTTGAAGTTCCATTTGTCCAATTGGTTCTTGGTCCTTTTCAAGGATCACATGTCCATCCGGAAATTTGGGGACCCGTTCTTTCATTCGTTTCAGATATGTATTTTCATCTCCAAAACCATCTTCAGATCCAAAACTTACAACAAAGGAATCTTTCCTGAATTTAATGATAATGTCCTTATCTTTGTCTGTATCAATGGTACGAAAGATCAAATTCATCCACCCCTACCATTTTATTGGAATAGTTTTAAAGTAGAAAAAGCTCATTTTACTTACGATCTTTTATGATATTTTTCATAATTAAAAGGCTTAAAGAGGCCCTTTCGTTTTCGTTCCTTGATGAAAAAACATTTGCCATCTGTCATTCGTACATTTCCAGATTGAACTTCTTAAGGTATGCTCCTCTCTACCTTCATCAAAAATCCGGTACGTTGTTAATACGGTATCTTCTGACAATTGGTGCATGTCAAAATTGCTTAAGATCATGGTCACCTCACCTATTCCTTCTTCTCCGATACAATCACTTTTAGTCCATATTCGACCCGAACTGCCGAACTCAAAGAAATCATCTTTCAATAATGATGAAAGCTCTTCTGGAGATGTACGGATTTCAGGTTTTAATAATTTCTCCTCCAGCTGCTGCACGTGCGCTTTTAACGAAGACCATTCGTTTTCCATTCATTCCATCCCCTTTTACACTTATATGTGCATGAACTATGAACTACTTCCCAAGCTAATTGTAAAATCATATATAATACATACTAACAATATATCCCAGATGGTGGTGAAATTAATGATCGATGCTATCAAAGATTTTTTATCCAGTTCATTGTTAATTATCAGCTGGCTTATATTTGCGGTCAGCAGTATTTTTTTCATTTTTTCTTTTTTAACCATCTTTGCCATACCTATATTTCTCTTGTTATTTTTAACAGGGTTACTTTGCTTCTCTATTTCCAAGAAACTGGACTCACCACGGATCTCTAAGTGTTAAGAACTATTTATTCCACAGAGTCTATAATCGAGTAGGAGGAGGCGCCTAGCCTCCGACCTCTCACACCACCGTACGTACCGTTCGGTATACGGCGGTTCAGTT